>DAORRV010000068.1:0-19295 GCA_035443185.1 Ignavibacteria bacterium
GAAAATTGAATAATTATTCATATTCATTTTATACACAAAAAAGTAAACCTGAATATAATCCGGATCAAAGCTTTTTAAGTGAGACAGGAAATTCAAATGTTATTTTCCCATCACAAAATTCAGGTTCATCTAATCTTCCGGTTCTTACTGTAAGTATAAATAATAATCCTTCACCCGGAAAATTATTTCTCGGAAATTTTCCTTTTAATGCGATTCCCAATACTCCATATATGATTCAGTCAGGTAATAATGGTAATATTTCCTATTCCAGAGAATTCAGTTCCAACGTTTTGGATTATAAAAGACAACCAAATGGGATGATGACTTACTTCGAAGGAAATGCATATTATGGTGAGGATAACGATCACAACCTATTAAGAACTTTTCAATGCGGTAATGGATATTCGACTGACCATCATGAACTTAAAGTAACAAATGACGGGCATGCATTTTTAATGAGCTATGATCCTCAGCAAGTGGATATGAGCAAGGTAGTACCGGGAGGAAATCCCAATGCAGTTGTAATAGGTCTTATCATTCAGGAAATTGATGAATCCAATAATGTAGTTTTTCAGTGGAGGAGCTGGGATCATTTTTTAATTACTGATGCAGTTGGCGTAAATCTTCATGCTTTGACTATTGATTACGTTCACGGAAATGCAATCGATATTGATAACGACGGACATTTGCTGATCTCTTCTAGACACTTTAGTGAGATCACGAAGATAAATAGAAATACGGGAGATATTATATGGAGATTGGGCGGTATCAACAATGAGTTTACTTTTACAAATGATTCGATCAAATTCAGTTATCAGCATGATATCCAAAGAATAGATAACGGAAATTTAACGTTGTTTGATAATGGCAACTTTCACTCCCCGCCATTTTCAAGAGCTGTAGAATATCAGATCGATGAAGTAAATAAAACTGCTACTCTCGTATGGCAATACCGGCAGACTCCGGATAAATTTGCTACTGCTATGGGCTCTGTACAGAGATTAAAGAACGGAAATACTCTCATTAATTGGGGAAGTTCAAACCCAAATATATTTGAAGTTACACCCGATGGAAATATTGTACTTAGAATGTCACTGCCTACGGCAATTTTTACATACAGAGTTTTCAGAGATGAAGTAAAATTTACTTTAAATCTGAAAATGGCAGTCGAAGGATCTTATAATAACAATCAAGATAAACTAAATATTAATGATACTGTCACAGCTTATCTTAGAGAATTAAATTCACCTTATAATATTGTCGATTCATCAAGATCTGAAATTGATTCAGTAGATCTGAAAGGAAGTTTTAATTTTTATAATGTTAACACAGGTTCATATTATATAAAAATTAAACACAGGAATTCAATAGAGATATGGAGTAAATCTGGTGGTGAAAATATTAATGAAACTGATGTACTGCATTATGATCTTACTTCATCACAATCACAGGCATTTGGAAATAATCTGACTCTCAAAGGATCAAGATATTGTATCTTTAGCGGAGATGTAAATCAGGATAGGACTATTGATATTTTTGATCTATCTGAAATTGACAATGATGTTTCAGTCTTTAATTCAGGTTACATTAATTCTGACATCACTGGTGATTTGATTACTGATTTAAATGATGTTGCTATAGCTGAAAATAATGCTTTTCATTTTATAAGTTCTGTCGTACCCTGATGAAAAATAATAAACTTGAAATTTAGAATTTGTAATTTGTAATTTGTAGTTTGTAATTGCTCTTCTAAAAATCTGTCATTACAGTAGATTGACTGATCAAATAGTTATTATATCTTTAATAAATTCAAAATCACCTGCATCCCTTCTGTCCACCCAGTTAATATCGCCTGTGGATTTAAAGATATAAGTCCTTCCGGTAATGCTGCCGTTGATCACAAGTGGATCTTTCCCTTTCAGTTTAATCTTCACCATGTTTATAAAATGTGGATCAGTATTTACCGAAAGTGACATTCTTTTTTTATTACAATTACACATAATATTTTTTATTCAAAATTTTTGTTGGTAAATTTTTCTAAAATTATTGCTGCACCTGAATAGTACAGACACAGTATAATTATCTCTGCAAAGCCAATTCCAATTATAATTGATAACAACAATGAGACCCAGATACTCAAACAGTAAAAACAATCCATCAGCTTTCCAAAAAATCCCGATCCAAGTAGTTTTCTTATTCTAAATATCAGATCAAATGGTCCGTCTTCCATGCTGAATAAGTGAGTGATCCGCCAGACAACAATTATTATTACAAAATATTTTACAATATCAGGCATCTCTCCGGTTTTAATTAGTTGCAAATAATCAACTGACACGGGTTCTAATATTAGATTATTTAATTTTAAAAAAACAGCAGGGAATTCTTTTGGGTAAATTCCCTGCCGGTAGAAACTGTCCCGTTCAAATACAGGACAGCTCAATGTATTCTATTGCAGACAAATATTATAACCTGTCCACACATGGAATCCGACACTCTGACTGTTTACAATTGTTTTATCAGAAGCATATAGTGAAATATTCCCGCACGGATTACTTGATGCATTTGTCGGAATGCTGAAACTGTTACCCGGTAGCGGCAGTGTATTGGAAGTTCCGCTGACACCTCCACCAAAACTGCTGCCGAAACTGAATGTATGAATGTTAGCATCATGTACATAATAATGTCCTGTGATAGTATCACCTTTGTGATAATGTGTACAGTCACCACCGTCATCTACCGACAATGCTATTTCCGGAGCAATGTTATCCATTTTTATATTCTTGCTGAATGTTCCGAAAACACTTTCGATCTCCAGTGAAACTTCCAGCCTGTCATTTGTACCCGGATTGAATCTTGCCAGAATACTCAGAGTGTTTTGATTTACAGTTAAGAAATTATAATACCCGAAAGCATCAGGAGTCTGTGTAGTGTACTGAACATATGGTGCAACAGGCAGCCATCCTACTACTGTAAAAGAATTGCTGAGATAAGAAGAAACATTGGTAACAGTATTTCTTACTTTTATTCTGTATCTCTCACCCGGGAATGTCGGACCGTTTACAACAACCACTCCGCCGAAAGGTGATCCGGAAGGAACAGGAAGTCCGTTAAATGCAAATGAAGCTCCGGGTGTAGTAAGTCCTGTAACATCATTTATTTTATCAACAGGAATTCCACCGATAATATTATAGAGAGGCATTACTGAACCGATCTCAGTTCCGGGTTTTATCTGTACATGTGTATCTTCTCTGTTGCCGTAAAAATTAAGATCATCAGGATCAGTAACTGACGGAAGTGCATTCCATGAAAGAACTCCCCTTACTCTTACAATATTTGGATTCTCACATATTTTTTTGTGCAGTGTAGTATCAAGCGGAAGAGTCACTGAATAAAATAAACCACCGGCCGGAATGTCGAGATCATGAATATCCAGCTCTACTGTATTCAGATATTCCCATTTACAATCATCATACCAGTCAATCCAGAATGCAACATATTCCTTGCTGCCGTCATCACAAAGATCACCGCTGTAACCGCTTTTCTTTTTGATCTTTATAGTGGCTACAAGACTTTCCGTATTATAATCCAGACCAATGCATTCAAGCTCTTCCCATTGAACATTAGCCTTTGACTTATCTTTTAAAGGAAATGCAGAAAATTTATCAATAAGTTTTGTATAATCAATTTTCAGATCCTTTAGAACTTTCTGTGAATTTAGTGTCAGCTCTGACATGGGATACTTGATCATATTTATGGCTGCCTTATATGCAAACCTGGACGGATCTATGTCAGCTTTTTTATATTTGCTGTTAAGCTCGGATAATGAAAGTGTTTTGGCAACAGGTTTCAGATCGTCAATATTAATTTCCGAAACTTCAGCAAGCTGTTTTAAGGAAATATCAGGAGTGAGTGCAGCAAGATTAAATAATTCGCTGTACTTTAGTATAGACAGATCATCATAAAAAAGGAAATAAGGTTTAAGCTGAATATCAGCTTCCTTTACATTTCCCCAGACAGGATTCCATGAAGGAGAATCTGCAGGCGGTTCAATATTCCATGATAATATAGCTCTTACCCTTGGTAATACAGGCTGACTGCATTTTGAATACTTGCTTGTTTTTTTCTTTAAAGAAGCAGTATAGGTCAGCGGCATAGTTGACTTCTTGTTGCAGTCTGTATCTGCAGGAATATCATGAACATTTACTGCTGTTACGCCCTGATCTTTCCAGCCGGCTCCGTCATGAAAGTTTATATAAAACCTTACATATTCTGTAGATCCTGCTGTGCATAGATTTCCGGAATATCCATAAGATCTTTTAATATTAAAAGTAGCTTCAAGGATCTGTGTGGAAGGATTATATCCAATACATGAAATTTCTTCATAGGATAAATTTCCTATCATTTTGAAATTGGATTTAATTTTACTTTCCGGGATGTTACCGAAATAATTCGGATTCTTTGCGAGCATCATAAGGAAATTGCTGCGCTCCGGCTGAATCGTCAGCCTTGCTTTGCCTGTCTTACTTGTTTTTAGTTTTTTAGCCATTTTTAAAAAATTAATTTTGTGCCTACTCTTTGGAGGATTTTCGGCAGCTTCCTGTTAGTCTTAAAGTGGAAGTAAATTTTCCGGATGAGTTGTAATAATTTACTGAAGAATAACATTACAAAATTACTATTAGCAGATAGAAAATAGAATAGGGAGGAATACGCTTTTTTAATAAGCGGAAACACTTATATAATTTCAAATTTTAAATTACAAATTTTATATAGGTAGGCTTAATAATGCTCTTTAAATAATAAATTTACTAAATTGAAAATGTTTTTTTTTTGTAAATTGAAGTTTGATCGAAATTAAAATCGGGCGCTGTAATATTTAATTTTTTAAGGGGGAATTAACTTTTTAATTATAATGAATTGTGCTCTTCTTTTTTGTCGGTAAATTTCAGATCAATTTATTCGCAGCTTTTAAAACTTCTTCCACACTGATATTCTTCATACACTTAAATTCATCCTCACCCGTCCAGATACATGCTGCAGGTTTTGGGGAGTTGTAAAAACACGGACTGCATTCGAGATCTTTTCTGACAATTCTGTATTCAGTCTTCCATGGATACAATTCTTTATAATTTGTATAAGCAAATATTCCAACTACCGGTAACTGCAAAGCCGCTGCTGTATGCATGAATGCAGTATCATTGGAAATAAATAAATTACAATACTTTATCCTTGCAACTGAATCCATATAATCTGAAGTAGATGCAATGTGTGAATGACTTCCAATTTTATCTTTAATTTCATTGTTCAGATCAAATTCATTTCCAAATAAAAGTATCTCTGAATTATGTTCACTGATTAGTTCTTTTCCAAGCTTAACATATTTATCCTTATCCCACCTTTTATGAATATGATTTTTCAAAACTGATGAACCCGGATGAAAGCCGATCAGCATTTTTCCTTCAAAATTATTTTCAGAAATCCATTTCTCTGCAGCAGACTTATGACCTTCACTTATAAAAATTTCCATAGGACCGGCGTCGTCATCTTTTACTTCACTGAGTATTGATTTTATCAGATCAAGATTTTGCAGCACGTTATGTCTGTCTTTGATTTCATTGACGAGAATGTCATTCATAAATTCAGCACGCGAAAGAGTTGTATGCAGATAGTGATGTGCAATTTTTTTCTTTGCACCGAGGAATGCATTTACAACATTGTATTCGAGTCTGTTGGCAGGGTAAACATTTATAGAAAAGTCGTATTCATTTTTACTAAGCTTTCTAATTTCAGAAATAGATTTTATCTTTGACTGCTTCATAAGATCTATAAAATGAATTTCAGACAGGTAAGGACTTTCAGCATACATTTCCTTTACAGATCTGAACATCACGAGCATATCTATTTTTGCATCGGGAAATTTATCTTTAAGAATTTTTAAGGCAGGTGAAAACATTAAAGCGTCGCCGTTACCGGAGAGAGCGTTTATAAGTATTTTCATTTTAGGATTTTACTTTAGATCAATTATTTCTGTTGAAATAAATTATGGGTCATATATATTTCTATTTTGTCCGGCAACAACCCCCTTCGCTTCCCCTTTGATAAGAGGGAATAACTTTCGGATACATCGGAAGTTGTTCTAACTAAATTTATTTTGGAGCTTACTGAATAACTTTTTAATACATACTCCGGCATAGAAAGAACCAAAAAAAATTATTAAACAGTTATTGCTCCTCCCCCTTTGTCCAAAGAGGAGGTTGGGAGGGGTTTGTAAAATTGAGTTTAATTTGACCACTGTGTTTACCGTGTTGAGTTTATTCAATTCGATGTTTGCTGTTTCTTACTGCAACACACCCCTTTGCTCCCCTTTTTTAAGGTGGAATTACTAATGAATTATTCTGAAACGTACAATTTGAAATTCAGACTTCGTTTTTAAAAATTGAGTGAAAATTTTCTACTCATTTTGAAATTGATCTATGTGGTAACAGATTTAATATTTAATATTTAATATTTAATATTTAATATTTAATATTTAATATTATCTCAGTACTTCAGGATCATATTTCTGAACCTTCTGAATGCTTTCCATTGCCTTCAACGTATCACCTTTTTCACTGTATATCTGATACAACTGATAATGAGCAAGTACATTATAATCATCGATCTCTATAGCTTTTTTATAACTTTCTTCCGCTTCTTTTTTATTGCCGGCTTGCAAATACATATCGCCCATGTATTGATAAGGAAGACCAAATCCTGCGGGACCGGTTTCCATTGATAGTCTGAACTCATTCAATGCATCCTGAAATCTGGATTTGGTTTTGGAAGAGTTCATCGCCTGATTGAACATGTTCACATATGAATTTTTGTAATTCGGATTACCCGGAAATTCATGTTTATAATTCAATACTTCATCATCACCTTTTCTTTTATACACGACGTCAGTAGAGTTTGTATTTTTATCAGTAAAATAATACGGGTAATAATATTTTATAAATTCCTCAGTAGTATATAATGCTCTCTCACCGTAAGCGCTCGGCTTTATACCGGTTGAGAAATTAATATAATCAGGATCTCTCGACATGACATAATCCGCATTATAATTTCTTTCCTTCCATCCGATCTCCCCTGCTGAAATTTCGGGAATGATCTTTGGGTTATGCGCGATCTCTTCATCTGTAAGTCCGAGAAGATCTATGACAGTAACATTCGGACCGGCTGTATAAGATACTGCGCCAATAGTAGTAGCTGCAAGTGTCATTGGTCTTCCGAGTTCAAGCTGTTTGGTTCTGAACCATTCACCGGTACTCTTCATTTTTTCCACTAAACCATTTTCACTTTGAATATCACTTTCGAGTTTTTCCTTTTGTGAAGAATAATAATAAAAGCAAATTACAATTGTGATAACGGTAACAACTCCGAATGCAATGCTCTGACTATTCTTTGCACTGATCTTATAATAAATGTCTGTCATCAGTTTTGCAAACAGTATATAGATAAAAGGAAGTATAGTCAGAAAAAATCTGTTTTGTTTTAGTACGTCACCGCCTGCAACTATAGTATATGCAATGAATGAAAATATCAGAAGATAAAAAAGTGAAAGTATAAAATGATTTTCTTTTCTTTTAAAAAGATAGAGCGGTGCAATCAGCAATATTCCATATAGCATATATGACGTCAGGAAATTCAGAAAATAATCAAGACCAGCATTCAGATATACTTCTGACATACCTGTCTTTGCATAATAGGTATTTGGGAATAAATATCCGTAATAAGAATATCTGATCACAAAATAAAAGATTATCGGAACTATATAAATCAGATAAGATAGAATTTCATTTTTTGAGAAAAGAGATTTAAGACCACCTGCACCATTTTCTTTAAAAGCAAAAAATACTTTATGAATAATTATCAGTCCGAAGAAGTACATACCCTCAGGTCTTGTCAGAGTTGCGAGCATGATGAATAACGGAAATCTGTAATTTAATTCACTGCTGTCTTTACCTTTGATGTAATAGTAAACGCCGGCAAGTGAGAACGTCATAAACATCGTAGTTTCCATTCCGCTCACTGACCAGAAAATAAATGACGCAGTAAATACAAGCATGATGGAAGGTATCAGATCAAAGTAACTGACATTGGATCCTGAATCTGCAGCTCTTCCTTTTTTGGGAAGTGCATTTTCAGTTAACTTATAAATGTCAGACAGGAAGTAAGTAATGAAAAGAATTAACACGCCGAAGAGAACACTCAGATTTTGCGAGGCAGTTTCAATGTTCATTCCCATGACTTTCAGACCGCTAAGGATCAGCACCCAGAGCAGGTTTGTATATCCTTCAACTTTCTCACCGATATTGAACACAAGTCCGTTTCCATTTACAAAATTATCTATAAACCGAAAGCTGATGAAAGCATCGTCCTGTAAAAATTTATTATCAAAACAAATAAATGCAAAGCTGACAGCAAGAGCAGCCAGAAAAAAATAAAGGATATTTTTTCCAGAACTTTTTTCCTTGGTAAGAGAAGAAGTATTTTGTTTGACGTTTTTTTTTGCCATATAAAAAATGAACGGTATTTGAAATACCGTTCATTGAATTAAACTTATTTAATTACCTGATGGATTACTCATTTTTTGTTTAATGGATTCGATCTTCTGCATAATAGAAGGATCATTCGGACTCATTGCAGACAGCCTGTTGAGCAGGTCAAGAGCTTTCTGATACTCAGCTCTTGCTTCATAGATATCAAGCAGTATTCTGTATGGATTATAATAAGACTGAACGTTTGATGGGTTATTCTTAATCTCTTCTTCCGCTCTGAGCATGACATTGTCCGAAAGCTCTTTGAATTTTTGCTGATTACCGATCTTACTGTAAAGCATCGCGACGTCATATTCAATTCTGTAATCCATTGAGATCACATCTCTAGGAATTACAGTTTCCATTCTGTCCAAAACTTTTTCAGCTTCTGCAAACTTACTGGAATCATTCGAATAGAAGAAGGCAAGTTTCATGAAAACAGTCCTGTATGTCTGAGCCATTCTTGTCTGATCTTCATTAAAGAAAAGCTTTTTATCATTTAATCCCTTAAATCTGAATCCATATAATGGAGTCTTGGAAGGAACCTCAGGAGAATTGAATAAACATTCATTCATTACTTCTACATTAATATCCTGACCATCGAAATTTGCCGGATTGTATGGAACAAGTCTCTGACCCATTCCTTCTGTCACAAGATAACTGCCAAGTCCAACATAATTTTCATCCGAAACAGTAACTGAGAAGTAAATAGGTCTTTCCCATTTATTGGCTTTTATAATATCCATGAGAAGAAGATCATTTGCTTTGAGAGCAGTAACCACCTGCGTTCCCGACTGCTGCCTGATAGTAGCAGGAATTGTAGTAACTATCTTAGTAGCGAGTCCAGGAGTATTTCTCATACTGTCAGGATAAGCCGTTATCGGAACTTCATAAGTGACCGATTTTTTCTCATCCCATTGAACGGGCTGAAGCTTTTTCAACTGAGCATCGGTTAATGTCATTGGCACTGTCAAAGCACCATAAGGTCTTTCATTTTTTAACTGAAGATTATACCAGTCTGTCTGTGCGAGAGATAAATTAATTATTCTAACATCAGTCCTGACGCCGTATGCAGCCTGAATACACCACAATGGGAAAGTATCATTATCACCATTTGTAATTAGTATTGCATCCTTATCGAGACTCTGCAAAAGATTATATGCATAATCATAAGGAAAGAAATTTCCGTTTCTGTTTTGATATTCATAATTTACTCTGAGCATATTCGCAGGTACAGCAGCAAAGCTGAAAAGCAGTACTACAGAACAAACAGCAAGCAAAGATTTTTTATTCATCTTTTCTGATATGACTTCTATAAGCCCTGCCACACCAATTCCAATCCATAATGAAAACGCCATGAATGCACCGACATAAAAATAATCCCTTTCTCGCGGCTGCGGCTCCTGCTGATTCTGATAGAGGGCTGTTATAATTCCCATCATCAGAAACATCATCAGGAATATAAAACCGAGCTTCCAGTCTTTCCGGAACTGATAAAATAATCCGAACATCCCGAAGAAGAATGGTATTGCAAAAAATTTCGAGAAGTCAACCCCGTCATTTTGGTTATACCCTGCCCTTCCGATATAATTCCAAAACCAGTAACGATTGAACATATGATTGATCTGATACTTCCACATAAATTCCATATCAGTTGAATAATTCTGATAGATCGCCTGATGCTGCGGCTCCTGAGAATACCTTCTCGGCATTACAAGCGGCTGCTGACCATACTGCTCTCTGTTAAGATATGAAATAAGTGTTTCAATATTTGAAGGTGTATTTTCATTTATCGGAAGATCAGTTACATTTGCTCTCATTAATATAGAGACATAAGTAGAATATCCGATAATTATTAAAAATAAAGATAACGTGATTAGACTAAGTATTGGATTTTTATTTACTCTCGCATAATAAATTCCAAAGACCAGTAGTCCTATTATAAGAAAACCAATTGCCACACTTCCTGACATAAGCAGCGGGAATTTTTTGACAAGACCCGGATAGACAATAAAGAATGCCATTGCAGAAAGTCCAAAAGCTACTGCTAAAGTTTTTGGTGTATATTCATATCTTTTAAAATAAAAGAAAAGTCCTGCAAGGAAAATACATTGAGCTACAAGTAAGTGAATTCCGAGAGAAAGACCTACAATGTATGCGACTAATAAAAGATATTTGTCACTGCCCGGCTCATCAGCTCTTTCCCACCATATCATTAAAATATATATACAAAGACCGATCAGGAATGTACCCATTCCGTAAACTTCAAACTCAAGTGCATTAAACCAGAATGAATCACTGAATGCATAAGAAAGTGCTCCAATCATTGAAGATCCGCAAATCAGCAGTACATCAAAAGTTGATTTAGGAACTCCTCTCCAGTTTTTTATAACTTTAGTTGAGATCAGATAAAGGAATAAAACACAAAATGAACTCGAGAATACTGAAAGATAATTTGCCCTGAGTCCTATATCTACTGCAGTCGGTAACATCGTAAAGATCTTTCCAACCAGAGTAAAGAAAGGGGCACCCGGTGGATGTGGTACTGATAATGTGTATGCACATGCTATAAATTCACCGCAATCCCAGAATGAAAAAGTCGGCTGAACAGTCATTATGTAGACAATTGTAGCAAATAAAAATACAAATGCTGCAAAAATCCTGTTAACTAATTTAAAATCCATCTTATGATTTAATTATTTGTAAGTATATATTCTGTTGATCTTTTTATTGTAAGCTATTTCTTTTCGGTTTTTTCTCTTTGAAATAAAATATCATCAATGAGTCCATATTTTTTTGCTTCCTCCGCTGACATTATATTATCTCTTTCAGCGTCTTCCATTACTTTTGTTTCAGTCTGACCTGAATGCTTTGCAATTATTTTAAAAAGTGTCTCTCTTGTTTTTTCCATGTCTCTTGCATGAATCAGAATATCAGTAGTCTGACCCTGCAGACCGCCTGTCCAAGGCTGATGCATCAAAATTTTTGAATGAGGAAGTGCTTTCCTTTTTCCTTCAGCTCCACCGGTAAGTAAAAGCTGTCCCATTGAAGCAGCCATTCCAACGCACATTGTAGTTACATCAGGTTTGATATACTGCATCGTATCATAAATTCCAAGTCCCGCTGTTACGCTTCCGCCCGGTGAATTTATATAGATCATAATATCTTTATCCGGATCTTCAGACTCCAGGAATAATAACTGCGCTACTAAAAGCGAAGCAATGTCATCATAAATTGCTGTTCCAAGAAAAATTATCCTTTCCTTTAACAGTCTCGAATATATATCATAAGATCTCTCACCTCTTGAAGTCTGTTCGACCACAATAGGTACAAGCTGGCTATTTATACTATTGATTCTGTCAAGGCTGTTATGCAGAAGTGTTTCGTTTTTTTTGATTATATCTGTGTAGTTCATAAATTTTTATTTATTAATTTAATTAATTAGCTTTTGTATCTTCTTTGGTTCTAAGCTCAGGTATCTCTTCGATCTCAGCATTTTCAATTATCAGATCAATTACTTTGTCATTAAGCAATCTCATTTTTACATCTTCATTTTGTTTATAAGCTTCGACAAGTTTATCTACAGGCATGTTAAATCTTGCTGCATAGGTTTCTGCAAGTTTTTTATAACTTTCCTCATCGATTTCAATCTTTTCATCTTCGATAAGTTTATCTCTTAAAAGAAACCACTTCGACTGCAATATCGCATCGACTCTTCTTTCTTTTCTGAACTCCTCTTCGATGAAATCCGCAGGTATTTTTTTTCCTTTATACTGCTGTTTATAATCCTCTACCATCGAATCAAGAATAACATCAATATATCTTTCAGGTGCAGGTACGTCATTAACCTTGATCATTTCATTTACTACTTCTGATTTCAATTCTCTTTCAGTGATACCGTCATAAATTTTCAGAAGCTCACCTTTCAGTTCTTCTTTAAATTCTTTTTCATCTTTCAGTCCTTCTTTTCCTGTTACTGATTTAAAAAATTCTTCATTCATTTCTGGATAAATGATCTTCTCTACTTTTGTACACGTTATCTGAACTTTCTTCAGACCGCCTTCTGCATTTTTTGAATCTATGATCCTGACTTCACCTTCTTTTATTCCTGACATACCTTCTTTAAACTCAGGGTAAATTTCAGGATTACCAAGAAATACTTTCAGATCATTCTGTGACTGCCCTACCAGTATTGTCCCGTCTTCATCTAAATTCTGCAGATTGACTGTTACCATATAATCATCATCTGCAGCAACTCCGTCAATTTCATAAGTTGCACTGCGGAATTTATGATAATTTATCTCATCCTCGACAAGTGATTTATCAATTATATTAACTTTCTTTTTCAATGAAAGACCTTTGAATTTTTCGATCTTTACTTCAGGCATGACATCAAATTCAACTTTGAAGTCAAGTTTTTCCTTAGGTTTATAATCTAAGTCTGTGATGGCACCTTTGCTGATCACGTCAAGTTTATTATCGGTTATATATTTAAAAAAGACTTCCCCTGCAATATCTTCTAGTGCATTATATTCTATGCCTTCACCAAATTGCTTTTTGATCATATTCAAAGGAGCTTTACCCTTTCTGAATCCGGGTAAAGTTGCTTTCTTTCTATAACTTTCTATAGCTTTATCAAAGTAAGGGGTGAGTTCTTCATATGTGAGCGTTGCCTCAATTTCTTTACGTGAGTTTTCCTTGTCGTTTAACTTAATATCCAACTTATTTTATACTTTTTATTTTAAAAGCAGTAAAATTACTCAAATAGGCAGGAAGTAACAAGGAATTAAATAATGAGAAAACTGTGAATTAACACATTCGCCCAAAACGTTTAGCCGCAAAATTCAAGATTCATTATTTTCTACTTACTTTTTTTTAACGACCCCCGATAAAAACACTCGGGCAGGCTCAAAAGTAATAAAAAAAATCGCCCGCGGTGATAAATTGCCGGTTATTCTATGTAAATTAATTAACAAAATTTAATTTAGCTTAGATTTTGTTCCCGCAAAGTCATGTGCTCTTCGGACTCTGTAGATACTAAACTAAATTTCTGATACCTAATTAAACTTAGTAGATTCAGCATTTAAATTATAATTATAATTTAAATTTCAAATTAAATTCAATACCTTTATCAAAATTAAAAATGAGATTACCCATATCACAAAATTTAAACCAATAATTTAAAACAAATATGAAAAAAATCATCTCAATCCTGATATTTATTCTATTCGCTAAAATTCTATTTACAAATAATTCAGAAGCTCAAACTGCTAAAATAAATTTATACTCTTCTTATTATTTTGATGATGGTTTAGAAGCCGAAGTTAATAATATCAGTAATCTGCTAGGGACAGTTCATGGAAATTATCAATGGGGAGCAGGTGTGGAATATATTTTCAAAGAAACTTATGGAGTTGAACTTATTTATTTCGGCTCTAATACAAGTGCCGTTGTAGATTTTCTTCACAATCAAGCTGTTACTTCTGATAGAACAATTGAAATGAACAGCAGTTTTATAATGGTATCCGGAAATAAATATTTACCTGTAAAAAATTCCATAGTTAATTTTTATGGAAGTCTGATGGCCGGAATGTCAATATACATAGACAAAGATCCATTGCCCGACAAAGAATCTACTTATAAAAACTTTGCATGGGGATTAAGACTTGGCAGTGAATTCAAAGTTTCTAAGTATGTCGGTTTGAATTTAAATACTCAATTGTTATCAACCGTCCAGCCGGCAGGAAGATTTTATGTGGATCCCAGATTTGTAAATGCAATTACAAGCGAAACTTCTTTATATCAATTCAGTCTTGGCGGAGGTTTGTGTATTTATTTTGTCGGAAAATAGATTTTAATTCCTTCACATATCCATACTCCCCTGAAACAAAATTAATAAGTTTGCTCAAATATTGAAGGCTCAATGAAACTTATTCTTAAAGTTTTTAACTTTGAGTCTTTGAGTCTTTGAGGTTAATCGTCTTTGAGCAAATCGTTTTCAGAAAAGCTTTTTTGAAAATCTTTTTTATCTTAAATATTATTACTATTTTAAAAAAAAATTATTATGAAAAAATTTATTATTGTTACACTAATATTATTATTCCCGGTTATATCATTTTCACAAGATCTTCAGATCCCAAATAATCCTTATGATGCGGCGGATGAAAATACAAAAGATCGAAATGCTTTTAAAAGAGAAAGATGGTTTTATGAGCAGCGTATGTTTCCGGATAATTTTATTCCGGAAAATTCTTATGCTGAAGCTATTGACCAGAGAAATGAATTAAGACAATCGCAGGGATTTTTTCTGGGTGCAAATAACACATGGACAAGCATTGGACCTACATCAGGTTTTTATTTTTCATATGGAAATATTTCCTCAAGGATAACAACAATTAAATATGACCCGGTAAACCCATCCATTATTTATCTTGGAGCAGCTTACGGCGGCGTGTGGAAATCTGTTAACGGAGGAGATTCCTGGACCTCGATGACTATGGATGAAGCATCTTTAAGTTCAGGTGCATTAGCTGTAGATCCTGTAAATAACAATATAGTTTATTACGGAACCGGTGAAGCGACATACAGCGGTACTTCATATTACGGCAGAGGTTTACTCAAATCTACAGACGGCGGTACGACCTGGACAAACTATACATCCGGTCTTCAGAATTTTACTTTCTTTTCAAGGATTGTAATAAGACCCGGACACAGCAATGAATTGCTGGCTGCATTAGGAAGCAGATCATCTCTTGGTGCGACCGGCGGAATTTACAGAAGTACAGATGCCGGTGTCACATGGAGCGTTATTGCTTCAGGAAGATGCGATGATATTGTATTCTCACCTGACGGGCAAAAAGCTTATGCAATCGGCAGTGGAACTTCATACAGAATTTCAACTGACGGCGGATCGACATTTAATACAAGTACAGCTTTATCACCTCTTACAAGAAATCATATTGCAATCTGTAAAACCTCTCCCAATGTTTTATATTCTGCTACGCATTCCGGATCTTCTATTAATGTGTTTAAATCTACCGACGGTGGAGTTACTTTTTCTCCGGCAGCTTCCGGTACTAATTTCAGCGGATCACAGGCATGGTATGATTTTTATATGTATGTAAATCCGTTTGATCCAGATTATGCTTATGTCGGTTCAATTGATGTTTGGAGGACTACTAACGGCGGTACAAGTTTTTCAAATATTACTTTTGGATATTCAGGAGGGAATGTTCATGTCGATCAGCAGAATATGGACTTTCATCCGACCGATCCTGATAAGATGATGTGCGTAAATGACGGCGGTGTCTGGAGATCCACTGACAGAGGTACTAGCTGGAGTAATCTTAATTCCACTTTAAACTTAACTCAGTTTTACAGAATAGCTTCTGATCCTTCTAATGCTTCTCATATCTTAGGTGGTACTCAGGATAACGGGACTCAAAGAACTCTCGGTACGATGAACTGGGAAGGTGCTTTTGGCGGAGACGGTGGAGAAGTTTGTTTTCATGATGTTGATAATAATTATATTCTTGGTGAGACACAAAATAATGGAGTTCAGAGATCTGCAAACGGAGGTGCTTCTTTTACTTCTGCTACCAATGGTTTGACGGGTTCAGGATCTTGGGTTGCTCCGTTGAAATCTCATCCTGATTCTGCAGGGATTTTTTATACTGCAAGACAGGCAGTTTTCAAAACCACAACCTGGGGTGCAAGCTGGTTTCCAATCTCGGGAAGTACAGGCGGAACTGTAAGAGAAATGGCAATCAGCAAATCGAATCCTGAGATTATGTATGTAACATCAGGAAGTGCTGTATTAAAATCATCAGACAGAGGATATACTTTTACTAACGTTGGTGCTGCTGTTCCAAACAGGACAATTACAGGAATTTATATTCATCCCGATTCTTCTGATGTTGTACTATTGTGTGAATCAGGTTTTGGCGGAGGTCATATTTTTAAATCCACAAACGGCGGAACAAACTGGAGTGATATCAGCGGTAATCTTCCGGACTCCCCTGCAAATGATCTTTTGATATATCATCCGGGAATGTCATCAAGTGTTTATTTAATTGCTACTGACGTAGGTGTTTTTATGTCAAATAATTATGGAACTTCATGGTCAGAACTTTCTGATGGATTACCCAATACAGTTGCAATGCATTTTGATTATAATGAAGCTGCTTCAAAATTAAGGATCGCAACTCACGGAAGAGGAGTTTATGAAATTACCAATCTTACCGGTGTCTCAAGTATCAGCAATGTAAATCCTGAATCATTCTCACTTGATCAAAATTACCCTAACCCTTTTAACCCAACTACAAATATCAGCTATAATATTTTGAGTAAAGGAGTTGTAACTTTAAAAGTCTATAACATGCTTGGCAGTGAAGTGAATACATTGGTAAATAAAGTGCAGGATGCAGGAAGTTACAATATTCATTTTAACGGAAGTTCATTAACAAGCGGTGTTTATTATTATAAACTTTCATTCGCTTCGGGAAGTAATAGTTTTGTTGATACAAAAAAAATGCTGCTGATCAAATAAATTTTATAAATATGATTTTCGATAATTCGAATATTGTATTTTACACAATTTAAAACAGGCACTGCAGATTATTTGCAATGCCTGTTTTTTGTTTTAAAAATATTTTTAAAAATCATAATAAAAAGTAAACGCAGTTCTGTTTGCATTTCCTGATTCATTATTCATTGACCTTTTAAAACCGTAAGTATATTCTATTCCGAGTTTAAATTCAGCTCTTGTCAGATAGAATGCATTGAATGCAAAATATTGTCCGGACTTAAAAGTACTGCCGGGGTAATAATCCTCATAATCATAATTGATCTGACCGTAGATAACATTCAGATCAAGATGCCCTTTGAATAATTTTTGACTAAGTGCAGCAAAACCGCCGTATGATGTAGTAAGCACATAATTTCCGGTCTGGACATTTAATACTACATCAGTTGCAGTATTATTTGAGATGTTCAAATATGACGAAATTCCTTTTCCATATAAAGCCTGAAAATATAATGTAAGTCCTTTTGTAATGAGCGATTTTCCACCAATAAACACACCACCTCCTTTCAGTGCCCCGACACTTCCTGAAATCTCTATTACTTTTATTGACTTAAAAACACTGGCTGCACTCACTTCAAAATTTTTGAAATCCTTTTTTAAATTCAAAGCAACATCAGGGAAATTTTGATTTACCTGTTCAATGGTTACTGAATCAGGTGCACTGAAAGAAACCTTCGGAGCTTCTATGCTTGCTTTGAAATGTAAGCTTTTAGAGAAATCTTTGAAAAATCTTAGCTGTACTGTCCTTAGAGTTACAGCAGTAGGTGGTCCGTCAAGATCTACTGTATTTGGAATTGATTCTACATTACTGAATACAGTCCATGTCTGTCCAGCCAGTAAAAATACTGCCTGTCCGAAAGCATGCCGGATCCTGAATTGTGTACTGTTGTTTCCGTTAAAGTCAGTTTCGATTTTCATGAACACATTTCCAAATCCAAATTTCCTTCTGGATTCAAATCCGAATCTTGTAATATTTGCCGTCATAAAAAATGTACTCTGATCATTTCTGCCCGGTCCCACAGGTATGTTGCTGATTGCAAAAGATGTTCCGCCCGATAATCCGTCAAAATCATATGATCCGAATGCTCTGATCGATCCGTAAATTCTTAATACCGATTTTCCGTTTTTCGAATATATATAATATCCATCTCCTTTTGTAATATCCTGAGGATGATCATCTTTGTTGAAAAGCGTATCACTTTTTGTATTCTTTTTGGTTAACGTTTTCTTTTTTAAAGAATCAATTTTTACAACTGTTACCTTCGCAGAATCAGAATTTGATTTAACTGAGTCAGTAATTGCATTATCCAAATCTGTAATTGTTTTCAAAGTATCAGACAACGGATTCTTTTGAAAGTTTTGCGGGAAGATATTTTCCGTGAAAATAAATGGAATTAAAAAAAGCAGAATATAAACAGGTGTAAAAATTTTCATAGATTTTTAAATTGGCTCTAATATTATAAAATCATATTTAAAAATAAATTGATTAAATAATTTCAATGCTTTTTACTATTAATTTTGAGATCAGATAATTAAATTAAACCCATCAAAAATTAAACGCTGTTTCTTTTATTTTATGTCAGAAGGAAAATTCAATTACGAAAAAGAAAGTGATAAAGTTGAAATTATAGATGCAAATAAGCTTGCTGTCGACAGAACAAATTTAGCTTATGAAAGAACTGCCCTTGCAAATGACAGGACATTAATGGCTTGGATCAGAACTGCAACATCTCTCACATCATTTGGATTTACTATATACAAATTCTTTTCTGATGTTGTAAAAGTTGATACTAATCTGGCAGTCAAAAGGCTTATAACTCCAAGAGATGTAGGTCTGATTCTTATTTTTTTTGGAATACTAGGTTTATTTTTTGGTTTATTACAATACCGCAAAGATATGGTTCGGATCAGAGCTTCTTATAAGGCAGTTGAATTAAAATCATTTACTCCTGTACTTGCAATTCTTATGCTTATTTTTTCAGTACTTCTATTTCTTGCAACGATCTTCAGACAATAAAATAAATTTCCATATTTTTTTCCTCATATACCTCTAAGGCTCAAAGACTCAAAGAAGTTTAATTAAATATTTTAAAATGTTTAAAGTCTTAAAGTTTTAACATCTAAAAATATTAATGTAT
>DAORRV010000069.1:0-17601 GCA_035443185.1 Ignavibacteria bacterium
TAGAGTCTTAGAGTCTTAGAGTCTTAGAGTCTTAGAGTCTTAGAGTCTTAGAGGCTTAGAGGCAAATTTCAGATCAGAATTTTAGATACCAAAACAAAGCAATTTCCTTCTGATGTTTTTCAATTCCTTTATATAAATATATATCAAATCCACCCGGAGAGAATCCACAATTTTCATAAAATTTACAGGCAGGAACATTGTTATTTTGAGTCTCGGTCATTATTCCGGGAAAATTTTTTTCTTTGGACCAACTGACAGCGGCATTGATCAGTTCTTTTCCAATTCCTTTTCGTCGGAATTTTTGTTTTACGGAAATTTCCAGCCATGCAAAATTATTCCAGTGCCTCTTCAAAAATAATTGTCCGGCTAACTCGTCATTGTAAAAGCTAAAATAAATTACACTGTCAGAATCAGAAATATGATCAGCTAAATCTATTTCTAAGCTATCATATCTTTTTGAATATGGAGTTACGGGAATTTCAATAAGATCAAAATTACCTTCTGAAAATTCTATTGAATATTCAGTGGAAATTTCAATATCTTCATCACACTTGTTTAAATAATGCTGATTGCTTTTGTCTAATTTCGATAAGGTTATCAAATTCTTTAATTCTGTTTTGATTTGTATTAAAAATAACGAATGTATAACATGAAAAAAATAACTTTACGGCAGATATATTTAATCTTTTTCTCATTGTAATTCATTCCGGAAATTAATTCTAAAAAATAACTTAATCTCAAATGAATTCAGTGTTAATCCTATATTAATTGTAATTTAAAATTATATGATTTATTTTTAACCTTTAAAAATTACAGATGTTAGCGGTGAAAATTTTATATACTCATTTCATAATAAATTGAATAATCAGATTTCTTCCCATAATAATAATAATCTGAAATTACATTCTGATTTAAAGTCCGGAAACACCATGGAAATAAAAAGGATACATTCTGGATAATTTTGTTAATAATGATCTACCTGATACAACCAAAACCCAGGGCAATACTAAAAGCGGAAAATATCTTGCACTTCTTTGTGTTGGTGCATTAGGTGTTGTTTTTGGTGATATTGGTACGAGTCCGCTATATGCCTTGAGGGAATGTTTTCATGGAGCGCATGCTATAGCTCCTTTAAAAGAAAATATTTTTGGAGTGTTGTCTCTTATCTTCTGGGCACTGATACTTATCATCTCAACAGAATATATTTCAATAATAATGAGAGCTGATAACGACGGAGAAGGTGGTATTCTTGCTTTGATGTCATTACTCAGAAGATCTAAATTTAAGAATACATGGATAGGTTCAATGGTACTTTTGTTTGGACTTTTCGGAGCAGCTTTACTTTATGGTGATAGTATTATTACACCTGCTATTTCTGTGCTGGCAGCAATGGAAGGATTAGTAGTTGCAACGCCGTTCTTTGAACCATTCATAATTCCACTTACAATAATAATTTTAATTATACTTTTTAGTGTACAGAAAAGAGGCACCAGCCGAATAGGGAAAATTTTTGGTCCCATAACATTTACCTGGTTCATTGTCATTGCTATTTTGGGGATTTTATCAATAATTGAGAATCCTGAAATATTTTTATCAGTAAATCCCTATTATGCAGTTAATTTTTTTATTGAAAACGGCTTTCACGGATTTGTAATACTTGGTGCTGTATTTCTTGTTGTTACAGGTGGTGAAGCACTTTATGCAGACATGGGACATTTCGGGAGAAAACCTATAAAGATCACATGGTTTGCTTTGGTTTTACCTTGTCTTCTGTTGAATTATTTTGGACAAGGTGCGCTTTTGCTGAGAAATCCGGAAGCTGCAATTAATCCTTTTTATATTCTTGCACCGGAATGGGCATTGTATCCACTGGTGATCCTTGCAACATTTGCTGCTGTTATTGCTTCCCAGGCTGTTATTTCAGGAGCTTTTTCTCTGACATTTCAAGCTTTGCAGCTCGGATATCTGCCAAGAATGAAGATCATACATACTTCTGAAGATGAAAGAGGACAGATATATATTCCTCAATTAAATACCATGTTGTTTTTTGCTACAATTGCATTGGTAATAAGTTTTAAATCATCAAGTAATCTCGCTTCAGCCTATGGAATTGCCGTTACTACTACGATGCTCATGACTACAATTTTACTATTGATAACAACAATAAAGCTCTGGCACTGGAATAAAATAATTGCTGTGATAGTTGTTTTCTTTTTTATAATTCTTGATGCAGCATTCTGGGGTGCAAATATGCTTAAGATATTCCAGGGTGGCTGGGTACCGCTGGCAATTGGATTAGTTATTTATATTATAATGAAGACCTGGAATAATGGCAGGAGAAAGCTTCTTGAAAAGATCAAACAGCAGACTACATCACTTGAATATTTTGTTACTGAAATTCTTAGTATCCGTTTAATTGCAATTCCCGGAACGGCGATATATATGTCAAGCAACAAGGACGGAACTCCGCCACCACTGATTCAAAATATAAAACATAACAGACTCTTACATAAGCAGGTGATAATTCTTACTATTATGATCCAGAAAGTACCTCATATTAAACAGGATGACAGGCTTGAGATTCAGGAACCAACTGAAGGATTTTACAGAGTACTGGCTAATTACGGATACATGGATATTACCAATATTCAGAATATAATTGAACTACTAAAGAAAAATAATATTCAACTGGATATGAACAAAACAACATTCTTCCTTGGCAGAGAAACTCTGATTCCCGGAAATGAAAAGGGATTCAATCTGTTAAGAAATAAACTTTTTATATTACTTTCCAATAATGCTCAAAGGGCTACGGAATTTTTTAATATACCCCCGCAAAGAGTCTTTGAAGTCGGTACACAGGTAGAACTTTAATAAATATAATTTTTTATAAAATGTCATTAATTTCTGAATTTAAACAATCTCTCAAAACAGTTGATTCGGAAGAAATACTTGACTTATATTTTTTCAGACCAATATCATTTGTACTTGTAAAACTGATCTACAATACTAATATAACTCCTAATCATATTTCCATTGTAGCTCTGATGTTTGGAATAATGTCCGGTGTTTTATACGGCTTTGGTACTTATGAATTTTTACTTCTTGGTTCAATGAGCTTTTTCATATGCAATACACTGGACTGCATGGATGGTCAGCTCGCCCGACTTAAGAAAAACGGTACAAGGATCGGAAGAGTGATTGACGGATTTATTGATTACATCACATCGGTATCTGTTTTTCTCGGACTAGGAATTGCGATGACTCATATAACAGGAGATGCATTATTCAGCTGGACTCTTACTGTCACAGCAGGAGTATCGAAAGCTCTTCAGAATATGTTCTTTGATAATTACAGAAATATGTATCTCGAATATGTGTATCAGAAAGCTTCCGGATTAGATGAAGAGATCACTGAATATTCAGAGGAGATGGATGAGCTTGAAAAAGTGAAAGGTAAATTTATTGAAAAATTACTTATCTCATCTTATTTATCTTATAGTAAATTTCAAAAAAGATCAACGAAGCATTTTGTCCTTGATGTAACTCCTGAAGAATACAAAAGAAAAAATAAAACTCTGCTGAGAGTATGGAGCTGGATCGGATCGACTACACACATGGTTGCTTTGATAATCTTCTCTATATTTAACAGGATAGATCTTTACTTGATATCTGCCATAACAATAGGCAATCTTGTTTTCCTTATTCTATTTCTCTGGCAGAGATCGGTCATTAATTCATTTAAGAAAAAATAATGCAGGCAGTAATTTTAGCAGCAGGTTCCTCAAGACGATTGAGACCACTTACAGATAATACTCCAAAATGTCTTCTGAATATAAGAGATAAAAATCTTCTTCACAGGACTATTGAAAACGTAACTGATTACGGAATTGACGAATTTATTTTTGTCACAGGATATCTGGAAAATATGATAAAAGATTATCTTAATGAAAATTTCCCCGATCTCAAAATGACCTTCATTACAAATCCGGGTTATGAAAATAATAATAATTCATATTCCCTTTGGATGACAAAAGATTTTGTGAAAAATGACATACTGCTTCTCGACAGTGATATTCTTTTCGATAAAAAAATTATAGGAAAATTACTGGATAGCAGTCATGAAAATTGTCTTGCAGTAAATTTCACAAATGATCTGGATGAAGAGCAGATCAAAGTAATTCTTGATAAGAAGAATAAAGTGCTTGAGATAGGAAAAGAAATTTCGATCAGCAAATCCGCAGGTGAATCGATAGGAATCGAAAAGTTTTCTACATATTTTATGAAAGAGCTATTTCTTATATTAGACAGAAAAATTTCAAAAGAAAACATTATCAATGAGTTTTATGAGGCTTCATTTCAGGAAGTAATTGATAATAATGATAATTCGGATCATGGGAACAGTATATATGCCGAAGACGTTGGAATGTTCGGCTGCATGGAAATTGATACTGTCAGTGATTACGAAAAAGCCCAAAGTATAATAATTTAAAATGAATAGTTACAGAAGACCCGGGATGTTCGGTGGTTTCACCATGTTCCCGCCGGTCATAAAGATTTTACTGGTTTCGAATATAGCAATTTACCTGATCTTCAATTTAATATTGGCAGGTATTCAGATAGAAGGAGTTCCAGTTGACAATTTTATCATAAAATATTTCGCACTGATCCCAATTGATCTTGGATTCTATCCATGGCAATTAATTACATACATGTTTCTGCATGGCGGATTTTTCCATTTGTTGCTGAATATGTTTGCTCTGTGGATGTTTGGCGTTGAGCTTGAGAATATGTGGGGACAGAAAAGATTTATGAATTATTATCTTCTTTGTGGAATTGGTGCAGGTTTATGTAATCTCCTGATTGCCCCGCTTTTTACTTCTGTTGGTCCAACTGTCGGAGCTTCGGGAGCTATCTACGGAATTCTCGTTGCATTCGGATATCTCTTTCCTGACAGAAAAATTTTTATTTACGGCATCATTCCTGTAAAAGCGAAATACCTGGTGATCTTTTATATGCTTCTTGAAGTGTTTGCAGTCGCAGGCGGAACAGACAGTCAGATAGCGCACATGGCACATCTTGGCGGAGGTGTCGTTGGACTTATTTATATGATGATTGTATTTAAAAAATCCGGAGGTTTCTTTGATACTTCATCTATAAAGAATAAATTTAATAATCTTTCAAAAGAGAATAAAACATATGCACCTCCGGTGTTTAGTAACGGAGCAAAGAATAAAAAGGAAAATGTACCTGAAGCAAAATATAAAGAACTCGAAGTTACAGATTACAAAAAGGAAATGGAAACCAGACAGAAAGATGCTCAGGATAAAATCGATGCAATATTAGATAAGCTCAGCGCAGGCGGATATCAAAGCCTGACCGAAGAGGAAAAGAAAGTATTATTTCAGGAAAGTAAGAAATTATAATTTTTTAAGTGTAATATAAATTTGCAAACAGAAACCCAGTCCATAAAATACTGCAGCAGTTTAACTTCCTATTCAAGATTTATCACACGTGAAGTAAAGATAGGGGATATTCCATTAGGTGGGAATAATCCAATCCGTATTCAGTCAATGACGACTACTGATACTATGGATACAATTGCAACTGTCGAACAGTCGATCAGAATAATCGAAGCTGGCGGCGAATATGTCCGCATTACTGCACCGAGCATTAATGAAGCTAAGAATTTAGAGAATATAAAAAATGAACTTCGCAAAAGAGGATACAAAACTCCTTTGATAGCTGACATTCATTTCACTCCGAATGCAGCCGAAGTAGCTGCACGCATTGTAGAGAAAGTAAGAGTGAATCCGGGGAATTATGCAGACAGAAAAAAATTTGAAACTATAGATTATTCAGATGATTCTTATGAAAATGAACTGGAAAGGATCAGAAAAAAATTCACACCGCTTGTAAAGATATGTAAAGAATACGGCACTGCAATGAGGATCGGCACAAATCACGGATCACTTTCTGACAGGATAATGAGCCGCTTCGGTGATACTCCCCTTGGAATGGTCGAATCTGCACTTGAGTTTGTAAGGATCTGTGAAGAAAATGATTATCACGAAATTGTCCTTTCCATGAAAGCAAGCAATCCAAAAGTAATGATCGAAGCATACAGACTTTTAATAAATAAAATGAAGCTGGAGTCTATGAACTATCCGCTTCACCTCGGTGTGACTGAGGCAGGTGACGGTGAAGACGGACGTATAAAATCAGCCGTGGGTATAGGTGCATTACTGGAAGACGGTATTGGTGATACTATCAGAGTTTCACTTACTGAAGAACCTGAATTTGAAATACCTGTATGTGTCGATCTTGTGAAAAGATATTCTTCAAGAGCATCGGAGCAAATAGAAATTCCACCTGTCATAGATAATCCACTGAACCCGTTTGATTTTAAAAGAAGAGATACAATTGAAGTTTATAAAGTCGGCGGCAGTAATGTTCCTGTAGTTTTTATAAGTGCAAATGATGAAATTCGAAACGGTCATTCAGCTCTAAAAGATCTCGGATATTTTTACAGTGAGTCTCTGGATAAATGGAACATCGGAGATTCAGCTTTCGATTTTTTGTATCTTGGGAAAAATGACATTGATTATAAATTACCGGGCACACTGAATAAAGTATTTGATCATGAATACTGGGTTAGTGCTGATCAGTCAGATATTATAAATGACTCTTATCCGTTATTGACTGTAGATGAATATTTATCTGAACCTGTTGTGTCAGACAAATTTAATTTTTTGGAAATTACATTGGATGATCTCGATAAAGAGCTTTTAGAAAAATTATCACTGGAAAAGAATTTCATATTGATCCTGTCAACTGATAATCCAAATACAATGTCTGAGTT
The DNA here is from genome assembly GCA_035443185.1 of Ignavibacteria bacterium. Taxonomy (GTDB): domain Bacteria; phylum Bacteroidota; class Ignavibacteria; order Tepidaquicellales; family Tepidaquicellaceae; genus UBA2330. Next base: position 6,863 of record DAORRV010000069.1, read on the forward strand.
AAGAAGAGCATTCATTGAACTTATAAATAACAATGTAGAGCTACCTGTCATTATTAAGAGAGACTTTTCAAACAATAAAGATCTGACAGATGATGAACTATTGGTGCACACTTCTACTGACATTGGTGGATTACTTTTGGACGGATTGGGAGACGGTGTATGGATAGAATCTTCAGGCACGGAAATTAAAAAGATAAACAACATAAGTTTTGGAATTTTACAGGCTACCCGAACAAGAATTACGAGAACAGATTATATTTCATGCCCGTCCTGCGGCAGGACTTTGTTTGATCTTCAGGAGACAACAGCAAAGATCAGAAAAAGAACGGATCATCTCAAAGGTCTGAAGATTGCAATTATGGGATGCATTGTAAACGGACCAGGAGAAATGGCAGATGCTGATTACGGTTATGTCGGCAGCGGTCCGGGGAAAATTACTTTATACAAAGGAAGGGAAGTAGTAAAGAAAAGTATAGATACTGAAATTGCTGTAGATGAATTAATTACTCTGATTAAAGAAAATAATGACTGGACGGAAGTTTCAAATTGATTCGTAAAAATAAATAATAGCAAAACATTAAATCTTAATAAAATGAACCCAATAAAATTTTTTAGAAGATTAGCAATAATATTAATTATTATTTCAAGTGGTTTTCTGAAAGCGGATGAACCTTATACAATTCAACTTGAGCAGGTTAATATTCCAGGCTCACCAAAGATCCATTCGTTTGCTTTTGCTGATGATAACGGCAAATGGCTTTTTATCGGCGGACGTATAAATGGAATGCACGGCTTTGATGCTGCAACAGCTTTTCCAAAACAATTTTCAAATACAAATATTTTTGTAGTCGATCCTTCCACAAACATGACATACTCACGAAATTTATTCACTGATCTGAATTTCACAGTTGCTGATCCGCTGAGATCAACTAACATGCAGTATTATTATGACGGAACAAAGCTCTACATAACAGGCGGATACGGATTTGACAGTACATTTAATGATCTTCTAACATTTCCGACATTAACAGTAGTCGATGTCAGTCAGACAATTCAGGCGGTGATCAATGGCACATCTGTAGCACCATATATCAGACAGATCAGTGATCCGAGAATGAAAGTCTGCGGCGGAGAGATGCAAAAGCTTGGAGATTATTTTTATCTTGCAGGCGGACATATTTTTACCGGTGCATATTCGCCAATCAGCAATGATCAGGTCTATACAAATGAAATAAGAAAATTTAAAATAAATGACAACGGTACTAATGTCAGTATTTCAGATTACAGCGCAAGTGAAGATACAATAGAATTTCACAGAAGAGATATGAATCTCGTACCTGCCATAAAACCTGACGGAGTGAGTCAGTACATTACACTTTATGGTGGTGTATTCAGAAGCTATGCTGACCTGCCTTTTATGAATCCAATTTATATAGATGAAAACAATGCAGTAACTGACTTTGGGTTTGAGCAAAAAATGAGTCAATACACTTGTTCTTATTTGTCTGCTTTTAATTCGGCAAATGGCAGTATGCATACAACATTCCTCGGAGGTACAAGTCTTTATTATTTTAATGAAGTGTTGAATCAGCAGATCAGAGATTCGCTTGTTCCTTTTATAAATGATATTACAACATTAACAAGAAATTCAAATGGAACATCCATTGAAAATATATCACCGACTAAAATGCCGGCACTGCTTGGAACAAATGCTAAATTTATTTTAAGTCCGTCGATTCCGCAGTATTCAAATAAAGTCATAAAACTAAATGAAATCTCGGGCAACACTTTTGCAGGCTATATCTTTGGCGGTATCAGAGCTTATCTGCCGAATAATACGCCGAGCTTTGCAAGTGAATATATTTTAAAAGTTTATATAAATCCGGAGCCAATAGGCATTCAGCAGATCTCCGGTAATGTCCCCGACAAATTTAGTCTCGGACAAAATTATCCAAACCCTTTCAATCCGGTTACTAAAATTAAATTTGAAATTTCTAAAAATGATTTTGTGAGACTTGCAGTATTTAATTCAATTGGAAAAGAAGTAGCTGTGATTGTGAATGAGAATTTAAGTACAGGTATATATGAAACTGAATTCTCAGCAGAAGGATTATCGAGTGGAATTTATTATTATAAATTAACATCAGATAATTTTTCAGAAACAAAGAAAATGCTGCTGATCAAGTAACTGTTAAAAGAAATTGTTTGAATATTAAAAATATGGATTTTATAATTGATGCTATTATCCTGACTTCCTGTGAAAAATTTTGTCGTGTTCTTAACAAAATCTTTTTGATTTGAAACAGACTTTCAATCCTAAGTGCGTTCCCAAACATAGTTTGGAACGAGCATCAGCAGCTAAAACAATTCCTGACTTTTCGTAAAGTATTATAGACAGGGAATCAGCGAATTGTCAGATTTAAATATTAAAAAAAAGGAAAATAATTCCGTAAAAATTAAAAAATACATTATTATTCATGAGAATAAGATTACTTATCACTTTACTTTTTGTTTCTCAATTCACAGGTCTGATCAAAGCTGATACAGAACCTTATACTGTAGATCTTGAACAGATTTTTATTCCAAACGCACCGGCAATTCATTCATTTGCTTTTGCTGAGTCAAACGGAAGATGGCTGTTTATAGGTGGTCGTACAAACGGTCTTCATGGCTTTAATGCTGTGAATTCTTTTCCAAAACAATTTTCAAACATCTATATCTTTGTCGTAGATCCTTTGACTAATCTGACCTATGCAAGAAGTATATTTACTGATCTTCCATTTGCTTTTGCAGATCAGCTTCGGTCAGCAAATATGCAGTCATTTCAGGATGGCAATAAACTTTGCATCATTGGCGGATACGGATATGACAGTACAGCAAACGGGCTTGTTACTTTTCCTTCTTTAAAAATTTTTGATGTTGAAGAAACAATTAATGCAGTGATGAATGGAAATTCCGTTGCTCCTTATGTCAGAGGTTTTACAGATATACGACTTCAGGTCTGTGGTGGTGAACTTATGAAATTAGGTGATTATTTTTATCTTGTCGGTGGACATAAATTCACCGGTACATACAGATTAAACGTTAACAATCAGGTCTATACTGATCAGATTAAAAAATTTAAAATTAATGATGACGGAATAAATGTCAGCATTACGAATTACACTGAATTTACTGATACTGCAGAATATCACAGAAGAGATATGAATCTGATTCCGGCAATAAAACCTGACGGAGTGACACAATATCTGACATTGTACGGCGGAGTATTTAAAAAAAATGCTGACCTGCCTTATCTGAATCCGATCTATATTGATGAGAATTCCATTACAGTTGATTACAGCTTTGAGCAAAAACTGAGCCAGTATACCGCGGCACATTTAAATGCATTTAACTCAATGACCGGCAGCATGCACACTACTTTTTTTGCCGGAACAAGTTTGTATTCAGTAAATGACACTACCGGTGTTCTGGAATATGATCCGCTCGTCCCGTTTATTAATGATATTTCTACTCTAACAAAAAGTTCGAACGGCATTTCACAGGAAATTGTAAATGCTGAAAAGATGCCTGCACTACTTGGTACTAATGCTAAATTCATACTAAATAAATCTGTCCCGCATTTTGATAATGAAGTTATAAAATTAGATCAGCTTAATTATACAAGAACTTTCGTTGGATATATTTATGGCGGTATAAATGCTCAGCTTCCGAATAACGGTCCGAGCACTCCGAGCGATTATATTTTCAAAGTTTATATTACTCCGGATTTTCCTTTACCTGTTGAGCTGAATTCATTCACATCCGAAATTTCAGGAAGAGATGTAAAGCTTAAGTGGAGCACTTCGTCAGAGATTAATAACTCGGGATTTTATATAGAGAGAAAGACAGCCTCAGTTGTAAACAGTAGCTGGGAAAATATTTCATTCCAGGAAGGAAATGGAAATTCTAATTCAGTAAATAATTATAATTTCACAGAAAAAAATATGAATGCCGGGAGATATGCATATAGATTGAAGCAGATTGATTTCAACGGCAGTTTTGAATATTATAATTTATCAGGTGATGTTGTAATTGCTTCACCAAATAATTATTCCCTGCATCAAAATTATCCAAATCCATTTAACCCTTCTACAAAAATAGATTTTGAAATTCCTGAATCCGGAACGGTATCTCTGAAGATCTATGATATTTTAGGAAATGAGGTGATGACACTTATCAACGAAAATAAACAGGCTGGATTTTATTCTATCGAATTTAAAGGCAGCGAATTTTCCAGTGGAGTTTATTATTATAAGCTTGAATCAAAAGGATTTACAGCAAGCAGGAAAATGCTGTTAGTGAAATAAAAAAAGTAAATGGTGAATAATAATACTTTAAAAATTTTATCCATATCAATTTTTATATTCACTGTTAATTCCTGTCAGACATTTATTGACGTAGGTGATAATTTTGTAAGACAATTATCTTCCCCTGAGAAAGTAATAAAAAAAGTAAAGGATCCTATAAGAAAAGATGTTAAGTTGTCAGCGCTATGGATAGGACATGCTTCTTTCCTTTTACAGATATATGACAAAGTGATTCTCATCGATCCTGTATTTACTAATAATGTAGCACAGGTACTCCGCAGATATGCCGAACCCGGTCTTGATCTCAATTCACTGAAAAAAATAGATATGGTTCTGATCTCTCATTCTCATATGGATCATCTTAGCTTTGGATCTCTTTCAGACATAGAGGATAAATTTCACGGAACGGATATTGTCTTTCCCGCAGGAGTAGAAAATTATTTACCTGATTATGACATGAATTTTATTAAGATGAATTTTACTGATTACAGGAAAAAATTTACAGGAGAAACAAAGTTAATTGATAGTGTAAAGATTACTGCTGTGCCTGCAGTTCACTGGGGAGGAAGATACGGTCTAGACGGAAAATTTTTCAGCAGTAATGGATACTGCGGTTTTATAATTGAGTATAGAGATGTGACAGTTTATTATACTTCAGATACATCTTACGAACCGGATTTATTTAAATACATTGGAGATAATTACGACATCGATCTTGTATTAGTAAATATTATTTATTGTAAAGGATGCACTGAGATCAATCAAGGAACGTCACATATATTACCGATGGGAGCAATAAAAATTCTTGATGACACGAAGGCAGAATACATGATACCTGCACATTTCGGAATGTTCACAGATCCGAATGTACAGATCAGGGAATTAAAAAAAATGTATCTGACAAATGATGAATATAAAAGGAAAGTAAAGATCCTGAATATCGGAGAGCAGTTTGTAATTAAAAGTTCTGAAAAATAGAAGCCGCAAATGCATTTTACATACATAAGAAAATAATTTTATTCAAAAAACAAAAAGTTAAAACTTCATTTAATAAGGATATAAAATTTTTTATATTAGACCTATTCAAAAATTCCAAAGTAAAAAATAATGAAAACTAAAAAAGATTATCTAAAGGAAACAATACAGCACATTGACATAAAAAAACACAATGTGATTCCGCTTGTCGATGATATGCGCAACATGGCTTTCTCATCACGCGAACTCGCTACAGCAGCGGATTATTATGATATGATGCTTGCTGACAAAAACTGTTCCGTCATGCTTTGTCTCGCCGGATCACTTTTCTCAGCCGGTCTGAAAAATGTCGTGGTGGACATGGTCAGAAATAATATGGTAGATGTGATAGTTTCTACAGGTGCTATTATTACAGATCAGGATTTTTTTGAAGGACTGGGATTTAAACATTATAAAGGATCACAGTTTGTAGATGACAATGAAATGCGTGAACTTATGATCGACAGAATTTACGATACTTATATTGATGAAGAGGATCTCAGAGTTTGTGATTATACAATCTCTCAGATCTGTGATACACTTGAGAGAAGACCTTACTCTTCGAGAGAATTTATCTGGCACATGGGAAAATATCTTTCAGAAAATGGAAAGAATAATGATTCAGTAGTACTGGCAGCATATGAAAATAATGTTCCGATATTTGTACCGGCTTTTTCTGACTGCTCGGCAGGATTTGGATTTGTTCATCATCAGCATAAAAATCCTGATTCACATGTTTCTCTTGACTCGGCAAAAGATTTTCTTGAGCTGACAAAAATTAAATTGGCAGCGAATGAATCGGGTCTCTATATGATAGGCGGAGGTGTCCCGAAAAATTTTGCACAGGATACAGTTGTAGCAGCAGAGATCCTTGATAAAGAAGTCCCGATGCATAAGTATGCAATTCAGATCACTGTTGCAGATGACAGAGACGGAGCGCTCTCCGGCTCTACACTTAAAGAAGCCAGTTCATGGGGTAAAGTAGATATGACCTATGAGCAAATGGTTTACTGCGAAGCAACGATTGCTATGCCATTGATTACAGGTTATGCTTATCACAAAGGCAACTGGAAGAACAGGGAGAAGAGAGAGTTTCAGAAAATGTTTGAGAATGAAAAAGCTGAGGCATAAATTTAGTATTATATTTTAAAATAAAAAAAGCGGTCTTCACAGCCGCTTTTTTTATTATTGTTTATTCAATTTAAAGCTCATTTAAAAGATCATCCAGATCAAGAGATAATGTGTACATATCTATCGACCCATCTTGTTTTTTCGGCCATAATTCCTTTGGTTTGTCCCAGTAAAGTTCTACACCATTATTATCAGGATCATTCAGATATAATGCTTCGGAGACGCCATGGTCACTTGCACCTGTTAACGGATAAGCTGCATCAAGAAGTCTTTTATATATTTCAGCCAGATCTTTTCTTTCAGGATAAAGAATCGCAGTATGAAACAAACCAACACCTCTTTCCTGAGACGGTGGACTTCCTTTACTGAACCATGTATTTAGTCCGATGTGATGATGATATCCGCCGGCAGAAATGAATGCTGCCTGTAAACCATATTTGACAGTGACTTCAAAGCCGAGTAAGCCGGAATAAAATTCCAGCGAACGTTCCAGATCAGAAACTTTTAAATGTACGTGACCAATTCTTGTTTGCTGAGGAATTTTATAATCACTCTTCATTTATACTTCTTTAAATTATTTAATCAATTAACATAATTAATAAAAATCTTATAATAAATTTCACGAATCCAAAAACCTGACTACGCCTGTCTCAACATCATACATTCCTCCGACAATTTTTATCTTATTTTCGTTTTCCAGTTCTGCAAGTATTGTACTTCTTTTCTTAATACCTTCGACTGTTAATTTTACATTATTTAAAGAGACATTTTCAGTAAACTCAATATTAGAGCCGTTTCTGTTAGTAGTAGTTTCTGTTTCACATTCGATAGCCGGTTTGATCTTATTTATAAGGGAAGTAAGATGTCCCATTTTGACATCATTACATGCACCAATTATTGCGCCGCAATTTGTATGACCTAAGACTACAATAAGTTTAGATCCGACTTTTTTACAGGCAAATTCCATACTTCCTAATATGTCATCATTCAAAATATTACCGGCAATTCTAATGCTGAAAATATCACCAAGTCCCTGATCAAAAATGAGCTCCGCAGAAGTCCTGGAATCTATACAGCTCAGCACAGCAGCAAAAGGAAACTGATTGGTAGAAGTTTCATTGACCTGCTTTAGCAGATTCCTGTTTACTTTAATATTATTTACAAATCTCTGATTACCTTCTTTTAAAATTTCTAATGCAAGATCAGGAGTAAGACTATCCTGCGTTTCCTTTGTATGAGTTTTCAAATAAGTGAGAAATTAAATTCCGGAAATTGTAAATGAATTTAAAAAATAAGAGAATATTATAAAAGTTAAAACTTTTGCAGCTAAAAAATTAAAAAAATTCAATTAAATAGTTAAAATAAATTTCTTAATGCAGTTTAATGTTTAAAACAAAAAACTTACTCTCATTTAATTTTATACTAAAACGTTTTGGACGGCTAAGAATAAAAATAATACTAACTTTCATTTTTATTTAAAATAATTAAAGCAGCAATTACCCCCGGAACCCAACCTATAAGTGTAAGTATTGCAACTATAACAACTGAACCGCAGCCTTTGTCAATAACTGCAAGAGGAGGAAGAATGATAGCGAGTATTACACGAAATAAACTCATAAAGTAAGATCAGTTGGAAATAGTATAATTAATTTTTATTCATAGAAAATTCTTCCAGTACCAAATCGATTTTTTTAGTGCTGTTAAAATACGAAAGTAATTTTTGTAGAACTTCATCAACGATCGAATCCGGACACGAAGCACCGCTCGTAAGGATTATTTTCACTTTGTCTTTTACAGGTAAAAAATTGTCAGTGAAAATTTCCTTCTGATTCTGAAAATCAAAATGTGAAATCAATTCTTTTGATAAAATTTTATCTGCTGATGAAATAAAATATGTCGGAAGTTTCTCTTCACATAATTCATAAATGTGTGATGTATTTGAGCTGTTGTATCCGCCGACAACTATTGCGATGTCAGCATTTTTTTCCAGCAGTCCGTAAGTCGCTTTCTGATTATCATGAGTAGCATAACAAAGTGTATCCCGTGTGTCAGAAAAATGTTCGGAAAATTTTTCTGTGCCGAATTTCTCCGACATAATTTTATTTAGATAATCTGCGATTGCCTGTGTTTCAGTTGCAAGCATAGTAGTCTGATTCACAACTCCGATAGAATTCAAATCTTTTACAGGATCAAATCCTTCTGAATATCTGTTCGCAAATATTTCATAAAACTCTTTTATATCTCTTTTGCCGGTTATGAATTCACTAAGAATTTCAGCTTCAGTAATATCTCGGATGATAAGCGTTGGAGCGGATTCTTTACTGTGTGAAAATGTTGCGCGTGTTTCTTCATGTTTGTATTTACCGTGAACTATGATAGTGAATCCTGTTTTCCCAAGTGAGTCAGCTCTGTTCCAAACTTTTTCAACAAACGGACATGTGGTATTATATTTTAAAGGATCTATGTTAAGTTCATTGAGCTTTCTTTCAATCTCAAGTGTCGTCCCGAATGCTGGTATAATCACTATATCTTCTGAATGGAGTTCATTCCAATCTATTAACTGCATACCCGAAGTATCCATTATAAATTTAACTCCTCTTTCGATAAGATCACTGTTCACGTCAGAGTTATGAATCATTTCACTAAGTAAGAAAATTCTCTTACCCGGATTTTCTTCAATTGCTTTGTATGAAATTTCAATTGCATTTTCCACACCATAACAGAATCCGAAATGTCTGGCAATATAAAATACAACCGGTCCAAAATCTAATTCAGTAGGGGAGTAATCTTTTTTCCTGGGATCATTCAGCTTCCGTGAATTTTTAATCTTTGAGATTACCGGACTTCTGTAAAATATTGGTATGTCAAATGTTTTCATTTCTAATGAATATTTCTGAAAATTTAATTCTAATTTACCTGTTTAAATTGTTTAAATCAGTTTCCGCAGAGTCCGAAGAACACATGTCTCTGCAGTTACAAGGAAAAAGATTTTATAACAAATTATTTATAAGCAGCTATTCCTGTAACATCTTCTCCAATTATAAGTGTATGCATTTCATGTGTACCTTCATAAGTCTTTACAGATTCAATATTATTCTGATGTCTCATGATAGGATATTCATCAAGAATTCCGTTAGCACCGAGCATCTCTCTGGACATCGAAGCAATGATCTTTGCTATCTCGCAGTTATTTCTCTTTGCAAGGGAAACCTGCTGAGGACGCATCTTACCTGCATCTTTTAACTTTGCAAGCTGAAAACAAAGCAGCTGTGCTTTGGTAATTTCCGATACCATGTATGCAAGTTTTTCCTGAGTGATCTGAAATGCAGCAAGCGGCTTATCAAACTGAATTCTGGAAAGTGAATAATTTAATACTGTACTGTAACATTCATTTGCCAGTCCAATCACGCCCCATGCAATTCCATATCTTGCCTGAGTCAGACACATAAGAGGGGACTTCAATCCGCCGCTTTCAGGAAGTAAATTTTCATCGGGAATAAAACAGTCTTCAAAAACCAACTCTGATGTAATGGAAGCTCTGAGAGAAAGTTTTCCTTTCATCTCCGGAGCTGAAAATCCTTTCGTTCCTTTATCAACAAGAAATCCTTTTACTTTCCCGTCAAGCTTTGCCCAGACAACTGCTACGTCAGCGACAGTCCCATTTGTGATCCACATCTTTGCGCCGTTAAGAATGTATCCTCCGTCAACTTTCTCTGCTTTCGTGATCATTCCGCCCGGATTACTTCCGTAGTCAGGTTCAGTCAGTCCGAAACATCCGATCATTTCAGCACTTGCAAGTTTAGGTAAATATTTTTTTCTCTGCTCTTCACTTCCGAATGTATAGATCGGATACATCACAAGTGCCGACTGCACGGAAGCAAAACTTCTTACACCGCTGTCACCTCTTTCCAGCTCCTGCATGATAAGACCGTAAGCAACATTGTTAATTCCCATGCCGCCGTACTCTACAGGAAGAGTAGGACCAAAAATCCCAAGTTCCGCCATTTTCGGAATTAACTGTTTGGGAAAATCCATTTTTTGATTGTACTCTTCAATTATTGGAAGTACTTCTTCGTTTACAAAATCTCTTACTGTATCTCTGATGGATCTCTCTTCATCTGTCAGCATTTCGTCAATGCCAAAATAGTCTAAGCTTTTATATGTTCCTGATGACTGCATTTCTAATATTCCTTTTTGATTATTTAATTGTTAATTATTATTTATAAACTCTTAATTCTCAATTCT
>DAORRV010000069.1:17701-19230 GCA_035443185.1 Ignavibacteria bacterium
ACAAAATTTTCCTCTTCTTATATCTTCCTGTCTTCTCAATGACCACTGAAATTTAAAGTATCTTGATCAATAATAAATATTAAATATTAAATATTTAATATTTAATATTTAAAATTTAATATTAAACATTAACTACTAACTATTTTCTCAAGATAAGAATAGTTTTTATCATTAGTCTTAAATGTAACCTTAATACTATTCTTCAGATATTTCACATTACTTACCTCTGCCATATCATAAATAATACTTACCTTTTTATGTTCATCGGCTTTCAGCTTAATTGTCCTTTCGGTATTCTCTTTATTAAGCTCATCTTTAATTCTTGAAATTAATTTATTCAGATTCAGACCTTTCTCAGCAGAGATAAATACCGAATCTTTGTAAAGTTTTTTCATAGAGGTAATAATATCTTTATCCTCAAGGTTATCCACTTTGTTAAAAACATGTACGACAAGTTTTCCGCTGGCTCCAATCTCGTTTAATGTTTCATTCACCACTTCCATTTGTTCAATGAAATTTTCACCCGCTATGTCAATGACGTGCAGCAGAAGATCAGACTCTATGACTTCTGATAATGTTGACTTAAATGATTCAATTAAATTATGAGGCAGATTTTTTATGAATCCGACAGTGTCTGAAAGTAAAACTTTCTTTGGATATTTAGCCTTTCCTGTTTCTTCATCGATCATAACAAGTTCGAGAAGTTTTGTAGAAGTATCAAGAGTCGCAAAAAGTTTGTCTTCTACATAGACATTTGAATTTGTCAAAGCATTCAGCAGTGTGGATTTGCCGGCATTTGTATATCCGACCAGTGAAATTCTGAAAAACTTTCTTCTCGAAAATGACTGGGTTTTTCTCTGCTCAAATACTTTTAAAAGTCTTTCTTTCAAAACCGTTATCCGAGTCTGAATAAGCCGTCTGTCAGTTTCGATCTGAGTTTCACCCGGACCTTTTGTACCGATGCCACCGAACTGTTTCGAAAGGTGAGTCCATTGTCTGGTAAGTCTGGGAAGTGAATATTCAAGCTGCGCAAGTTCGACCTGCAGCTTTGCCTGAGCCGAACGTGCATTTGATGCAAAAATATCTAATATAAGATTAGACTTGTCAATGATCTTACACTTTATCTTTTGCTCAAGATTTCTTAGCTGTGTATAAGCAAGTTCATTTTCAAAAATGACAAGCGCAACATTATTATCGGCTACGAAGTCTGCGATCTCTTCTACCTTACCTTTGCCGATCATGAATCTCGAATCGAAATTTTCATTCTCCTGAAAAAATGTACCGATCACGTCAGCACCGGCTGTCTCTGCCAGGAATTTAAGTTCAGTGAGAGATTCTTCTGAATGATAAGCGTTCTGAATTTTTTTATTGGAATAACAGACTAAAACTGTTTTCTCTGTTTCTTTTTTTGTATTATGCAATTACTATAAATTTTTGCTAAAATTACTTAAATAGATTTCATTTTAAAAGGCAAAGATAAGTTCAATTTGGGTGGATTTTTTACTGCGAAGGTGTGAAGGCAGGATGAG
>DAORRV010000070.1:0-18961 GCA_035443185.1 Ignavibacteria bacterium
GATGGCAGAGATTTAATTTATCGTTTAACCTGTCCATCTTGATTACATCAGGGGAATTATTATGACCTTCAAATACTTTAACTAAAATTATCCATTATAATTTTAGATCATTTTTTATATATTCCATAGTGATAAAAACCATTTCAAAATATTTTTCAGTTTTACTGATTCTTATCTTAGTAAACTCCAATTTCTCTTTTGCATTTTCTCAAATGTTATGTGAAATGAGTATAGAGCCGACAGTCTGTAAATGTGAAGAAAATAATATGTCAGACGAAGTGCCTGCGGATGTTTCTAAAATGAGCTGTTGTGACAATAATATTCTTGAGATCAACAATTCCAACACACTTGTAAAAAATAATACTGATTATACAAATTTAAATTCAATACAACTATTAATTTCTTTGTTGCCTCACATTGAAATTACAAAAACATTTGCAGACCATTTAGTTTTTCAGAAACATCATAAACCACCTTCAGATATTCCCATTTTAATCTCTTCGTTCCTCATTTAGTATTTTCATTTAAAGAAATTTTGTTTACGGCAAATTATTTGTCTGCCGTTTAAATTATTTTACTTTTTTTAAAGTAAATTTAAATGAAAAATGAAATATTTAATAATCCATTTAATATTATTACCCGGTTTGCTTTTCGGACAGGATGTTCCGCAAAGTAATTATCCAAAAACCGGTCTCGAAGATATCATAAAATATTCCCTCGAGACCAATTCCGGCCTTGCTCCTTTAGAATATGAAAGCAAAATCATGTCAGCAAGAATAGACAGAACTAATTTTCAGCCTTCACCTTCTTTTCAGTTTATGCTGGACTTTTTACCTGTGGACCTGAGCAATGCAGGAGAATATATTGGCATTTATTCACAGCCGCTCAGACTTTTTGGAAAGCTTGACGCAGAAGAAAATCTTGCGAAAGTAAATTCTCAAAGACCGGAAATTGAAAAGACTGCATTGGAAAACGAACTGATCAGATCAGTAAAGGAAAATTATTTTATGCTTTCAGTGAATGAGCGACTGCTTTCATTTAACAATGAGTTCAAGGAAATTATGAAAGCTGTTACTTCCACACTCGAAATAAAATATTCATCAGGAAAGGGAAGTCAGTTTGACATTCTGAAAAGCAATAATGAATTTCAGAAACTTCTTCTGGAAGAGATTGAGCTGGCAGGTAATAAAAAAATATTTATAAATAATCTGAGGACTCTTTCAAATCTGGATCTGCCTTATGACTTCTCCACAAAAAACATTGAGATACTTTTGAATATTCCTACAATTGATATGGACACTTCAAAACTTATTTCTGAAATGAAATTAAATAATACGGATTTTAAATTTATTGATCAGATGCTTCTGGTGAATCAGACTGAACAAAACATAATAGATCTGGAGAGAAAACCTGATATAAATTTAATGACAGGTTATAAATATAAGTCTGATAAAAAAGCAAGTTTTCTTATGTTTTCTGTAATGGTAGAACTTCCCTTTATGCCATGGAATGAGAAAAGAATAGACGCAGAGATTCAGGAAAAAATTTACAGAGATAAAAAGATAAATTCGGAATCAAAATCCATTGAGCTGAATCTTAAAAATGAATTAAAAAATAATATTGTAAAAATAAATTCTTCACTGGAAAAGATCAAATATCTGAACGAAGTTCTTATCCCTCAGACAGAACAGACATTCAGGTCATCATTGTTATCCTATGAGACTGATTCGAATCAATTCATTGATCTGCTGGATACCTACAGATCTCTCAGGGAAAACAGCAAAATGCTTGCTGAAGAAGAAACTAATTATTTGATATTGATCAGTAGTTTAGAAAAATTAATTGGCAAACAAATCTTAACAATTAACTGACATGAATAAAACATTAATAATATTGATCACAGTTTTGATTACCACAGGTCTTTTATTTGGGGCTTATAAAATATTTTATGATCAGGGAAAAACTGAAGAATTAATTGCTGCAGATGAATTATACATCTGCCCTATGCATCCCCAGATACAAAGTGATCATCCGGGAGTATGTCCTATTTGTAATATGGATCTGGTTTTAAAAGAAAAAACAAATACTGAACTTGAATTTGATTCTTTAAAAAATTTAAATAAAGAAATTAGTGATTTAGTCTTATCTCCTGCTCAGCAGATACTTGCAAATGTACAGACTGAAAAAGTAATTGTAAAAGAATTTAAAAGCAGAAAGAGTTTTAACGGGTATGTAAAATCGGCTGACAATAACATGAGATTTATTTCAACTCCTGTTTCAGGAAAAATTGTTAAAATGTATATAAATTATGAAGGTCAGACTGTCAGTAAAGGACAGAGGGTATTTGATATTTATTCTCCGGAAATTTATTCTACGCAAAAGGAATATCTGCTCGCTTTAAAAAATTATGAAAGTGCAAAAAGCAGCGGTAACACTCTAGTGATAGACCAGGCGGAAAGTCTGATAAACGCAAGCAAGATCAGAATGAGCTTATGGGAAATTACAAATGAGCAGATCAGTGAACTGGAGCAGTCCGGAGAAGTTAAAGATTTTATTTCTGTCTATTCGAAGTACAGCGGTGTGGTTACGAAAAAACTCCAAAACGAAGGTAGGTGGGCGATGGCAGGTGAAAATATTCTGGATATAACAGATCTTTCGACAGTATGGATAATAGCAAATGTTCCTGAATCAGATTTGAAAAATATTTCAATGGGTCAGAATGGAATGATCACGTCTGTAGCTTATCCCGGTGAAGTTTTTAATGCAAAGGTTAATTTTATAAGTCCTGTATTTAATGCAGATTCCCGTTCATTGGAAGTAAGGTTTGACGTAACTAACAGAAATTACAAATTAAAACCTGATATGTATGTAGATGTAGAAATAGGATCTTCAGATTATCAGTGGAATATAGTAGTACCAAAAAATGCTGTATTGAGAACCGGTAAGATGGACATGGTATATATTAAGAAAAGTGAAAATTTATTCTCACCAAAAATGGTAACAGTCGGAGGAGTTTCAAACGGATTTTATCTTATAACGTCAGGACTTTCTGAAGGTGAAGAAGTGGTTACCAGTGCAGGGTTCTTGCTTGACAGCGAAAGTCAGATCAGGTCCGGTTCTAATATGAATAATATGGAAGGAATGGAAATGGAAGTAAAAGGTGATCCTGAATTCAACAAAGATCAGGATGTTATGAAAGATATACAGGAACATAAACACTAATAAAAAAATATTACAAACTAAAAATTCTGCAGATGCAGAGAAGGAGTAAAAAATGAAATACATTAATTTTAAAAAAACAACAGTAATGATCATTAGTATATTTTTAGTTACGGCATTCATATACGGATGCGGTGAAGATAAGACCGGTGAAGTTACTGAAAAGGCAAAGGAAGAAAAAACAACAGAATCAAAAATGGAATCTGAATCACATGATATGAATAATGCAAACATGGAACATGCAGATATCAAGCTATCATCAATGCAGTGCGGAATGTGTAAGAAAACTATTGAGACAGCTGTGAAAAATACGGACGGGATTCAAAGTATAATTGTAAATAAGGATGAAAAAGTAGCGCATGTAAATTTTGATAAAAGTAAAACCGATCTTAAAAATATCGAAGCAACTATTACAGCGGCAGGGTATGATGCAAATGATAAGAAAGCAGATTCTAGAGCATATGAAAATCTGGATGACTGCTGTAAATTACCCAATGATCAAAAAAGTAAAAAATAATTTCGAAACAAAATAACAATAATTTAAAAACTAAAATTAAAAAAAATGAAATCAGCAATCTCAAAAAACTTAAAAGTAATATTTGCAATTTTTTTTATGGTTACATTAATTCCTATGTTATCGAAAGCTGATAATAAAGGTAATGAAAAAACAGTTGAGATCACTTTACCTTCGATCCAGTGCGGTATGTGTGTAAAGACTGTAGAAAAGGCATTGGGTAATTTGGATGGTGTAATAGATTCAAAAGCAGATCTTGATAATAAATCCGTGACAGTTATCTATGATGATTCAAAAGTAAGTGTGGAGAATTTAGAAGCAGTGATCACTGCATCAGGATATGATGCAAATAAAATGCCGGCAAATGAAGATGCATACAATGAATTAAATGCATGCTGCAAAAAACCAAAATAGTATGAAATATATTTTAATTCTCATATTTTTTGTAATAATCATTCTCATTGCTTACCGGAAGTTTAAAAAGGTAAGCAATGGGAAAGATTGCTGTAAGTAAAATACATTAATAAAGTGAAATGACTAAAGTACAATTTAAAAAAATGAAGAAAGATATTTTATAAAGTAATAAATAATCAGGAAATTTTTATAAACAGTAAAATCTGAAAAAGAATATGCTTCTTCAAATAAAAAATATGGTCTGCGATAGGTGTATAATGGTCGTTAAAAATGAGTTAGAGAAACTTGGTTATATGGCTAATCACATAGTTTTGGGTGAAGCAACAATCAATGAAGTTCTGAATGATCAAGAGAAAGCAATAATAGAAAATAATTTAAAAGAATTTGGTTTTGAATTAATTGATGACAAGAACAGCAGCCTAATTGAAAAAGTCAAAAATCTAATAATTGATCTGGTACATAATCATGATAATGAGTTAAAAATAAATTTGTCAGAATATTTAGAATCTAATATTCATAAAGATTATACATATTTAAGTAATCTTTTTTCAGAATCTCAGGGCATTACGATTGAAAAATATTATATCAGACAAAAGATCGAACGTGTAAAAGAACTTATAGTTTATGACGAATTGACTTTGAGTGAAATTTCTTTCAATTTGGGTTACAGTAGTGTTGCATATTTATCAAGTCAGTTTAAAAAAATCACAGGTCTGACTCCCGGTCATTTCAAAAAAATAAAATCCATAAAAAGAAAATCTTTAGATGAATTGTGAATCTGTGAATATCATAAATTTTTATAAAAATAACATAATAGTTATGCATTTTATTATTACTATTTTGGAATAGAAAGAAACTAAACAATTAACATTTTTAAACAAAAAAAACAAAATTATGAAAACAATAAAGAAAGTAACACTGACATTTGCAGCAATAACTTTAATTGCTGTATTTTCATCCTGTCAGTCAAGCCCGGACGTAAAAGAAGTTTTGTCAAAACCGGAAACAAGAAATATGATCATGGACTCAATTGCTAATAACAGCACCATGTCTATGGAAATGATGGAGTCAATGATGAAAAGCAAAAGCGGAAATATGATGATGCAGGGTGACGGAAAAATGATGGGAAAAATGATGGGTATGATGATGGAAAATCACGATGGTATGATGAAGATGATGAAAGAGAATCCTGCTATGATGGAAAGTATGATGAGTAAAATGATGGAAATGTGTAAAAGCGATTCAACCATGATGTCAGGCATGTGTAAAACTATGATGGGTGATAAGCAAATGATGGGTATGATGCAGGACATGATGAAAGATGATAAAAGTATGAATATGACAGGTAGTGAGAAAAAGATGGATAAAATGAACGATAATAATATGAATGGAATGGATCATAATAAGACTGAAAAGAAATAAATCTAAACAATAATTTATTTTTCCCAAAAAGATTTTAAATAAAAAAATGGATCACTCTAAAATGGATCACAGCAGTATCCCAATGGGAATGGAGGGTCACGATCATCATCAGATGATGATCAAAGATTTCAAATTGAGATTTTATGTAAGTGTCATACTTACAATTCCTGTTCTGATATTGTCTGAAATGATACAGGGTTTTTTTGGATTTCATATTCAGTTTCCGGGAAGTCAATATTTGGTACTTATACTATCCACAGTTATTTATTTCTGGGGCGGCAAACCATTTCTAACAGGATTTATCAGCGAGATGAAAAACCGTTCTCCCGGAATGATGACTCTGATCGCAATGGCAATTTCAGTTGCATACTTTTACAGTGCTGCAACTGTCTTTGGACTGAGTGGAATGGATTTCTTCTGGGAGCTTGCAACCTTGATCGATATTATGCTGCTTGGTCATTGGCTTGAAATGAAATCTGTACTCGGCGCTTCAAAAGCTCTTCAGCTGCTGGTAAGTATGATGCCTTCTGAAGCACACAGGGTAAATCCTGACGGACAGACTGAAGATGTAAAGTTAGACATGATTAAAAAAGGTGATACTATTCTTATCAAGCCCGGAGAGAAAGTTCCGGCTGACGGTATAATCACCGAAGGCAGCAGCTATCTAAATGAATCCATGCTGACCGGCGAATCTAAACCTGTTAAGAAAGAATCAGGCAATAAAGTGATTGGCGGTTCTATCAACGGGAATGGTTCTTTAAAAATAAAAGTCGAACATACAGGTAAGGAAAGTTATCTGAATAAAGTAATAACACTTGTCGAAGAAGCGCAAAAGTCAAAATCTAAAATGCAGAATCTTTCTGACCGCGCTGCGAAATGGCTGACGTACATTGCATTGGCAGTTGGATTCGGGACACTTGCAGTCTGGCTTTTCTTAGGTTTTCCATTTGTGTACGCGCTTGAAAGGATGGTTACTGTCATGGTGATCACATGTCCACATGCGCTCGGACTTGCAATTCCATTGGTCGTCGCCATATCAACAGCAATTTCCGCGCAGAACGGATTACTCATTCGTAACAGAACTGCATTTGAAGAATCCAGAAAGATCACTGTGATTTTATTTGATAAGACTGGGACTCTGACTACCGGAGTGTTTGGAGTGAATAGATTTGAAAGTATATCTGATATATCATCCGAAGAAATGCTCAGGCTTTCAAGTGCTTTGGAGCAAACATCCGAACATCCAATAGCTGTAAGTATAATTGAAAAAGTTAAAGAGCTTGATATTAAAATTCCGGCTGCTGAGAATTTTAACGCCATTACCGGAAAAGGAGTAGAAGCTACAGTCGAAGGTAAACAGATCAAGGTCGTCAGTCCTGGTTATCTTAAGGAAATGAATATTACAATTCCTGACAAAGCATTTACAAATAATGCAGAGACAGTCGTATTTGTTTTGATCAATGACAGACTCACAGGATATATTTCACTGTCAGATGTCATTCGTCCGGAAAGCAGGGATGCTATAAATATTTTAAAAAAGAACGGGATCAAAGTCATGATGGCTACAGGTGATAATGAAACAGTTGCTAAGTCAGTTTCAGATGAACTTGGTCTTGACGGATATTTTGCGGAAGTATTGCCGCATGAGAAAGTTCAGATAGTAAAAGACCTTCAGAGCAAAGGAGAATTTGTAGCAATGTCAGGTGACGGAGTAAATGATGCGCCGGCACTTGCTCAGGCTGATGTGGGAATTGCTGTCGGATCCGGAACTGATGTAGCTGCTGAAACTGCTGACATTGTACTTGTAAACAGTAATCCTAAAGACATTGCAAAATTAATACTGTTTGGAAAAGCGACATACAAAAAAATGATACAGAATATCGTCTGGGCTACAGGTTATAATACTTTTGCAATCCCTCTTGCCGCAGGTGTATTTTATTCTTCGGGATTTGTATTGGGACCTGCAGTAGGAGCTGTCTTCATGAGTCTTAGTACTATAATTGTTGCCATAAATGCGCAGTTATTGAAAAAGCAAATGAAGCAGTGATTGAAACTCAAATTTAAATCAAACTAAAATTTTTTATTAACATTAATAATAAAATTAAAGAAGATATGTACAAGAAATTTATTTTAATGCTTTCATTATCATTTGTAATAATGTATGCCGTCATGTTCTTAAATATTGACGATCTGAGTCATATTTATTTAAGCTTAACACGGTTATATATGAGTCTGTTAATGGTATCTCCCATGGCAATATTAATGCTTTTATTAATGCCAAAAATGTATACTGATAAAAAGCTCAATGCTATTATCTTAATTGTAAGCGTAGTAGTTTTTATCATTTCCCTGACATTTCTGAGAATGCAGACAATTATTGGAGATAAGCAGTATATGCTGGCAATGATCCCTCACCACTCGTCAGCCATTTTGACCAGTCAGAATGCTGATCTTCAGGATCCTGAAGTAAAACAACTGGCTGAAGATATTATTAAAGCTCAGGAAAAAGAAATTACTCAAATGAAAAACATACTTGAAAGAATGGAAAAGTAGTATCAATAGATTTAATCATCATAAAAATAAATAAAATTATATATGACTCACAAATTCAAAGTCACAGGAATGACATGCAGCAGTTGCGCAGGCAAAGTTCAAAAGACATTGTCAAAAGTAAATGGAGTGGAGAGTGTAACGGTCACACTTGATCCTCCTGAAGCTGAGATAAAAATGCATCATCACATTGAAGAAAGCACTTTTAATTCAGCTTTGAAAAATATCGGTGATTACAGACTCGGTGATGAAGTATCTTCTGATCATCTTAAGGCTATGACAGAGACCGGAGAGGAAGTTTCAAAATTAAAGACTTACAAACCTTTAATAATAGTGTTCCTCTATATTATACTTGGGGTAACAATACTTGAAATAAGATCAGGCAGTTTTGATTGGATGAATGCAATGAATAATTTCATGGCAGGATTCTTTCTGGTTTTCTCTTTTTTCAAAATGCTTGATCTGAGTAACTTTGCAATGTCATACAGCTCTTACGATATAATTGCAAAAAAATGGTACGGTTATGGTTTCGTTTATCCGTTTATAGAACTTACGCTCGGTGTATTGTATTTACTTCAGCTCAATCCGGTTTTTACAAATATGGCGACGATTATTGTAATGGGAATCAGCAGTGTTGGAGTAATTCAGAGTGTTATGCAAAAAAGGACTATTCAGTGCGCATGCCTTGGTGCTGTTTTTAATTTACCTATGAGTACGATCACTATTATTGAAGATCTGCTGATGGTTGCAATGGCTCTTGTTATGTTAATGTATTTGATCTAAAAATAGCTTTATAAATACTTTTTAAATTGAAAATTCTAATATTGACAGTTACAGAAAATGCAAAATTATTTAAAAGAAAATGAAATGATTTTTTATTCTGAATCCAAAATTCAGATTATTATTATGATTCTAAATTATTAAGTGCCATTTTTAAAATAAATATTCCAATGAAATTAAAATACATTCTGCTGTTTTTATTTGCACTGATTTTAAAAAGCGGTTTCACTCAGCCGGTTGAAGAGTGGACTCAAAGATATAATGGGTCTGCAAATTCATTTGACATAGTATCAAAAATTCTGGTTGATAATGACAATAATGTTTACATTTTTGGCAGCGGCAATCAAACCGGTTCAGCAACGGATTTTTTAATAATTAAATACAGTCCGGATGGAAACATACTCTGGACTGAATTATTCAACGGCAGTGGAAACAGTTTCGATCATATTAACTCTGCTTGTTTTGATAATTCAGGAAATATTTATGTAACCGGTTATACTACAGACTTTGAATCCCGGAATCTCATTACTACTGCAAAATTTGATACATCAGGAAATTTTATCTGGTCAAATGTATTTTCAAAGCAAGGTTATATTATTGGTGACGGTAAAGATATTATTGTAGATAATTCAGATAATATATTAGTCTGCGGTTCTATAAAAAGAGAAATTGGTTTCTTTGATATTGAAGTTATAAAATATTCTCCTGAAGGTGATGAAATCTGGTCAAATACTTTTAATGGTGAAGGTAACGGTCATGATAATCCCGTTACTTTGAAAAATGATAATTTGGATAATATTATTATTGCCGGTACATCAAAATCTCTGTCTACTGATAGTGATATGATAATTATAAAATATGATTCATCTTCAAATCTGATTTGGAAAAAAACATTTAACGGAACAGCAGATCTGGGTGACGTACTTACTTCAATGGTTCTGGATACAGAGAGTAATATTTATTTTTGCGGAAATAAATTTAACACTCAGAGTTCATATGATTATTTTTATGCTAAGCTTGATCAAAACGGAAATATAATTTGGTCTGGAAGTTATAACGGAATTGGTAACAGTATTGATATTCCGTCTTCAATAATTCTTGATTCGTTTAACAATGTATATATCACAGGATTCAGCAGAGCAGGTATGGATTTAGGCAGTGAAGATTTTCTGACGATCAAACTTGATCAGGATGGAAATACCGGCTGGGTAAGGAATTTCGACGGGATTGCAAACGGAATGGATCAGGCAAATTCTATTGCAGTAGATAACTACGGAAATGTTTATGTCGGTGGCGGATCTGATACGGGTAATATTCATCTTGTTTATTCACTGATCAAATATGATCCTCAAGGCATCTTCCAGTGGGAAAAAAATTATTTTCATTCACAAATACCGGAAGACTTTATTTATAATGTAGCACTGGATAATATGAATAATATATATGTTACCGGAATAAGTTTTAGTACTATTACTGATTATGATATCGCAACAGTAAAATATTCCAGGACTGTGGGTATAAATCAATCTCAAAATTATTTACCGGAAAAGTTTTTCCTCCGGCAAAATTACCCCAATCCATTCAATCCTTCGACTGTTATAGGATATGATCTAAATGTCAGTGGTTTTGTCTCTCTGAAAATTTATGACATTCTTGGAAAAAAAATTACAACTCTGGTAAATGAAAATCAACAGGCAGGTACTCATGAAGTTTTATGGGATGCATCGGATTCACCAAATGGCTTTTATTTTTATGAAATGAAAGTTGAAAAATATTCATCTGTAAAAAAAATGTTGTTAATTAAATAAGGACTTTTTGAATTGTTTCCCTGTTTGTGTTTCATACTATTAAAAACTTAGTAAGGATATGATTGAAAAAATAATAGATTTTTCGGTTAACAACCGATTTATAATTCTCATAATTTATCTGGGAGTAATTGGATACGGAGTATATTCAATGATAAATACTCCGGTCGATGCAATACCTGATCTGTCGGAAAATCAGGTTATCGTCTGGACAGAATGGATGGGAAGAAGTCCGCAGATAGTGGAAGATCAGATTACATACCCGCTTACTACATCACTTCAGGGAATGCCAAAAGTGAAAGCTGTGAGAAGTCAGTCAATGTTCGGGATGAGTTTTATTTATGTAATATTTGAAGACAATGCTGAAGTTTACTGGGCTCGCAGCCGTGTACTTGAGAAACTATCACAGGTACAGTCTTCACTGCCGGAAGGCGTGACTCCGGTAATTGGTCCTGATGGAACTGGAGTCGGACACGTATACTGGTATCATCTTGTCAGTGATAAATACGATCTTGGAGAGCTTCGCGCTTTACAGGATTATTATCTTAAGCTTGGTCTTCAGTCAGTAGAGGGAGTTGCAGAAGTTGCGTCAGTCGGTGGATTTGTAAAACAATATCAGATAGACGCGGATCCGAACCGGCTTTCAGCTTACGGACTTGGGATCAATGAACTTGCAATGGCAGTCCAGAGAAGTAATAAAGATGTAGGAGGAAGGAATATAGAATCTTCCGACATAGAATATTTTGTGAGAGGAAAAGGATACATCACTGATGTCAGTGATATAGAAGAGATAACATTAAAGTCCGGAGCAAACGGAATACCGGTTAAGATAAAAGATGTAGCTACGGTTCAGATCGGCGGTGACATAAGAAGGGGAATGCTTGATCTTAACGGAGAAGGCGAAGTGGTAGGCGGAATAATAGTGATGCGGTATGGTGAAAATGCTCAGACTGTAATTGACAGAGTAAAAGAAAAATTAATTGAATTAGAGAAAGGACTTCCTGAGGGAATTGAGATACAAACATCTTATGACAGAAGCGATCTCATATCAAAAGCAATTAGTACATTACGTGATGCAATTATTGAAGAGGCGATCATTGTCAGTCTGATCGTACTAGTATTTCTTTTTCATTTCAAGAGCGCATTAAGAATATTGATTGAAATCCCGGTTGCAATTTTGATCTCGTTCATATTGATGCGTCAGTTTGGTATCACATCAAACATCATGAGCCTTGGAGGTCTCATTATTTCGATTGGCATTCTTGTGGATGCGTCCATTGTAATGGTTGAGAATGCATACAGAAATATTGCCATCGCACAGGAGAAGGGTGAGAAAATAGATTATAAAGAAATTTCAGCAAAATCAGCCAAGCAGGTAGGCAGGGCGATATTCTTTTCAGAGGCAATAATCATAATTTCTTTTTTACCGGTATTTATGCTGGAGGGACAGGAAGGGAAATTATTTCATCCGTTAGCTTTTACAAAAACATTTGCGATAGCGGGTTCGGCTCTGATAACGATTACACTTGTTCCAATGCTGATGACATTATTTATGAAAGGTAAGTTTTTTAAAGAAGAACAAAATCCCGTTTCGAGATTTTTTAGTAAGATTTATGATCCTATATTAAGACTTGCATTAAAATACAGGAAGACGACACTGGGAATAAATGTAATAGCACTGCTGATCACGATACCTTTAATAATGAATACAGGAAGTGAATTCATGCCTCCTTTGGATGAAGGCAGTCTGTTATTCATGCCGACAATGCTTCCGAATGTTTCGATTACAGAAGCGAAAAGAGTATTACAGGTTCAGGATGCAATAATAAAGAGTATTCCTGAAGTGGAATCAGTACTTGGAAAAGTCGGAAGAGCAGAGACTCCTACAGATCCTGCTCCTGTAAGCATGATAGAGACGATAATTATATTAAAAGATAAATCCGAATGGCGTGAAGGAATTACCAAAGCTGAAATTGTAAAAGAGCTTAATTCAAAACTCCAGATACCCGGTGTCAGCAACGGATGGACTCAGCCGATCATTAACAGAATAAATATGCTCTCGACGGGGATCAGGACTGATCTTGGAATAAAAATATTCGGAGACAATCTTGACACTCTGGAAAAACTTGCTATCAAAGCTGAGAACCTTGTGAAGAATATTCCGGGAGCGGCGGATGTATATGCAGAAAGGACTCAGGGTGGCTCTTACATTGACATTGATATCAACCGTGAAGCTATATCCAGATACGGTCTGAATGTAGGAGACATTCAGGATGTAATCGAAATGGCGATCGGAGGAGAGAATTTAACTACGACAGTAGAAGGTAGAAGAAGATTCCCGGTAAGAGTCAGATACATGAAAGATTACAGATCGGATGTGGAAGCTATAAAAAATATATGGGTTACAATTCCCGGGAGCGGAGGAAGTAACATGCCCGGACAGAACAATGAAATGACTTCGGGAAGGCAAGTTCCGCTTGGTGAATTGGTAGATATAAATATTACATCCGGTCCGCCGATGATCTCATCTGAAGATGCATTGCTCAGATCGGTTGTATTTCTGAATGTAAGAGACAGGGATATGGGAAGTTTTGTAAATGAAGCAAAGGAAGTTCTTGATAAAGAACTTAGTCCGTCACTACCCGGCGGATATTATTATACCTGGAGCGGACAATGGGAAAATCAGATACGCGCTAAGAAAAGGCTCCAGATAATTTTACCGATAGTTTTTCTGATAATATTTGTAATGCTTTATTTTACGTTTAATAATTTTCTTGAAGCGGGTCTTGTAATGTTGTCTGTTCCGTTTGCGCTGATCGGCGGAGTTTATTACATGGCGATACTTGATCTGAATTTTTCGGTGGCAATATGGGTAGGATTCATTGCTCTTTACGGAGTAGCCGTTGAGACAGGAGTCATCATGGTTTTATATCTTCATGAAGCGCTTGATAAAAAATTGATCGAGAAAGACGGAAACATCTCACAGCAGGATCTGATGGATGCTACTGAAAACGGTGCGATACTCAGACTTCGTCCAAAGCTGATGACTGTTGCAACTGCGCTGCTCGGTCTGATACCCGTAATGTGGGCGACCGGAACCGGAGCTGATCTTGCAAAGCCTCTTGCTGTTCCGCTGATAGGCGGAATAATTACTTCTGCTATACATGTATTATTTGTAACACCGGTAATTTTTGTTATGATAAAAGAATATTACAGAAAAAAAGGGAAGCTTAAGAAGTCTGAGATGTCGAAGTTTATGGTACAATAAACAGCAATTTTCATTTTTCAATTTTCAACGTATCATTCAGCTTAGTAAATTTTTACTTTACAGATAAATTTTCTTTCTTGATAAATTGACATGCAACGGATTTAAATTTATTGGGAGTATATAAATTAATTGTTAATACTCTTTTATATTATTATTATTCGTAAAATTATTAAAAATTATTTTTCAAATTTAATATGCCAAGAATAGCATTTTATACTTTTACAATTCTAAAGGAAAAATACGGTCATCCTCAGGTACAGGGATTCGTTGATAAAATTGAAGATGTGTTTCAGCAGGCAAGAGACTCCGTAGGATTTATAGAATTGGACAATATCAGATGGGGAAAATATGTTTCACCAAAATTTTTTAATGAGGAACTTCATGCAGCCGCTCCTGCAACATTAAGTTTATGGAAGGATATAGAATCAGTCTGCGCATTTGCTTATAAAAATAATCACGGAGTTGCTTTAAAACTTCGTGAGGAATGGATTATCAAACCGGAATGGCCGACATATGTCGCCTGGTGGATAGAAGATGATAAATTGCCTACAAGAGAAGAGGCATGTCAAAGGCTTGAATTTATACATGATAACGGACCGACATCTTACGCATTTAATTTTAAAAAGCTGTTTGATGAAAACGGAAAGCCTGTTGAACTGGACAAACAACTGCTTTATCAACTTGTAAGATCAAATGAAAAATAAATTGTTTTGTACAGATTATTATTTTACTAAAGTTATAAATTTTAAAAGTAAAATTTGTTAATAAAAAAACAGCCGGCTGTATATTCATGCCGGATGTTTTTATAAATATCCTGAAAAAAATAAAAATCTGTTTTAGAAAATTTTATATTAGTTATTTTATAAAAGTAACAGCACCTGTATTCACATCATACATCCCGCCAATAATATCTATCTCGCCTTTTTCTTCCATTTCTTTTAAGATCGGACTGTTCTTTCTGATGTTGTCCATAGCCACATCAACATTCTCAACGGTTACTTCATTTACAAATTTTACATTTTTAGAAGTTTTTTCACCTTCAAATTTTGACAGACTATCGACTGCAGGTTTTATCTTTTCTAAAAGTTCAGTTATGTTTCCAAGCTTGACATCGTCAATTGCAGCTTTCACAGCGCCGCATTCAGTATGGCCGAGCACGACTACCAGTTTCGAACCGACTACTTTGCAGCCGTATTCAATGCTTGCCAGAATGTCAGGATTGACGATATTGCCTGCAACTCTGGCAACAAAAACATCACCTATCCCCAGATCAAAAACCTTTTCTACAGGAACTCTCGAATCAAGACAGGATAAAACCACAACAGATGGAAACTGCCCGGTGGAAGTCTTTATTATTTGCTTTGGATAATCTGTAAATGTTAAATCTCCTTTTACGAATTTTGCATTACCTTCTTTTAAAACTTCAATTATCTTTGCCGGTGTTTTTGCCTGCTGAAGTTCTTGTGTCATTACATCATTTTTTGCGGTTACTTCTTCTTTTGATTCTTTTTTTGCTTCTTCTTTTCCTTCTTTCTTTTCTCCGCAGGATGCAAAGAGAAATGAGGCCAGGAACAATGTTAGAATTACATTTTTCATTTTTATTTATTTTGATTATTGAATATGTACCTGCATTCCCGCCTGTACAAATGGTATTTTTCTAAAGGCTTAAACGAGTTTGCAAAAATAATATTTTTATTTTATCCGATAGTAAACTCGTATTTATTCCTGTAAACTGTTGTAAGTCACAGTTACAAAATAAAGCTGATAACGAAAATTTTATTAATGTAAATAATTCAGAGATTTTACTGGTGATTACTTTATAAAAGTCAGAATGTATATTCCTTTTCCTGATTAAAATAATATTCTTTGAAATTAGCTGTAAACTTAAAAAATTATATTTTTTTAATTTGAAAGAAATAACTTTCTGATTAATTTTATAATATATTCTGGAGGTGTTTAAATATGTTGTATTTACATTTTAATTTCAATCATAAATTTTATATCTGATGACTGAAACAGGATCTTTATTATATTATTTATTTTAACTCTTCTGCTTTTTTAAGCAGCCATTCTTTAAAAATAAAATAATCTGATTTTTCTATTTCTTTTCTCAAACCGTGTGTTGAGATCTTTTTATTGCTTGATTTTATTTTTATTAGCTCAGATACAAAATTCATCAGTAACAAACTAACCTGTCTGTAACTATCAGATACAGATCTGTCTCTCTGCAGAAAATGTTTATTGGTATCTATCAGCGAAATCAGTTCTTCAATAAAATTCAATTCATAATAAATAATGATCAGCAGATTCTTCAAATCCAGTTTCATATTTGATCTTTCAATTTTTATCTTTGAAAAATGCATCAGTGATTTTTCAAAATTTCCTTTGGCAGATTCTATCATTGCCTGAGAGTAATTTGTGATTTCATCAGAAAGCTCAGGATTAAGTCTGTGTTTATATTCACTGAGAAAATTATCCAGCCAGTCAAACTCATTTAATAATGATGCATTGCGCACAATATTTGTAAAAAAATATGGTTCTATAAATCCATCCGGAATGAGATCTGCCGCAAGAAGTTTTTTGGTAATTTCAAACATTTGCTTTCGGTACTCAGGATATCCTTTCTGTACTTTTTTGTGGCAGTACTGCATTGACACTATCTGTACATTATAATCATCAATCTTTCCGAGTTTTGCTTTAAGAGTATCCCTGCTGATTATGAGTTTTTTAAAATAATTTTCATCTTCAGTATTCAGCAGCATCAGCATATTAAAATACATACTATACAAGGTAACTTCTCTTTCATCATCCGCAGACATATATTTTAAAATCTCATCATAAAACTTTAGATCAAATTTTTTATTAAGTTGTCTAGACCATTCACTAAGACGGATATATTGTAAAATAACACCTGTCAGAAAAAATTCTATAAGATCATTCAGTTCGTTTTGCAAACCATCTACAAAAGAACTTTCATCCGAATTAAGAAAATATCCGTTTTGGATGGAAGTGAACTTCAGCTTTTATTCATAATAATAAATATCAAGTGTGCTGATATCTAAATTTTTACCGGTAATGCGGGATCTTTTTTGAAATAAAGCAGGCAGCTTTCTTTTTCTAAGCATGTCCAGCATTTTCACATTATAATCATTTTTATTTTCCTTAAAATCTTCTATTGTCAAAAAGTCTAATAACAGATTTAATGTAAGTGAAATTAATTTCCTTGTCATTACGCTGCTGTATTTTTTATCAGGATATACATTTTTAAAAATGATTTCTTCTTTCAGTTCATTTGATTTAAACTCAGGAAAGAATTTTTTTATATAATTAAAAAATCTGATCACTTCACTTCGGTTATTAAAGTAAGGAGACCGGATAAATTTCCCAAACTCTTTAATTTCATTTTTATCTAAAGTCCTTAGAGATTCTATTAACTGGGAATTTTCCATGGTTAAAATTATGCCACATTAAAAAAGTCAATTTCATATAAAAAAATGAAAATATCAACATATTTAAGTAAATCGTTAAGGTTTGATAATTTGTTTGTGCCACAATATGGCAAATCTTTCTTTGTTTATTCTTTATGGAAAATAGATTTTTGTATCGAAGCAGTCGGAGCTTCTTTGAAAATTTCATTAATTAAAAAAAGTTTAAAATGAAAAAAATTATTTTTTATCTTTGTATTGTAAGTTCATTTGCAGTTGGTTTCAGAGGTGGGTGTTTAATACATTTTGTAAATTTCGCTATACATAATCCGTTGGGGATAGATGACGGATTCCTTTATCTAAACAGTGATGCAGGGATGAATGAGAATTATTATATTGCTTCAGGTGAAGGCGGTAAGATCTGGAGGACTACTGATCCTGTAAATATTCCATGGGATGAGAGAGTCAGTAATACAACAAATGATCTGACATATGTAAATGACAGCAAGAGATCAGACACTTCTGTAACATATATTGTTGGCAGATCAGGAACAATAGTAAGATCCCTTGATCAGGGAATGACCTGGACTTTACATCCATCCGGAGTTAATAATGATTTAAA
This sequence comes from Ignavibacteria bacterium, assembly GCA_035443185.1. GTDB lineage: Bacteria > Bacteroidota > Ignavibacteria > Tepidaquicellales > Tepidaquicellaceae > UBA2330. The sequence goes on from DAORRV010000070.1 coordinate 18,020, forward strand.
TGGAATTGATTTTATTGGTTCAGGTATAGATCAGATCATAGCTGTAGGAGATTCAGGATTAGTATTAAGATCATCTGACGGAGGAGAAACATGGTCGCCGGTAAATTCCGGAGTTATAAAGAATCTGAATTCTGTTTACTCATTAAGTTCATTTATAACTATAATTGCGGGAGATGAGGGAACAGTTCTCAAATCTTCAGACAGCGGATTGAACTGGGTAAATCAAAGTCTTCCTGATACAACTTCTGATCTGAATAAAATTAGTTCAATGGGTTCATGGTTTTTTGGACCTATCCTTGGAATGGTCGGTGACAATGGAAAATTATATTCATCGACAAATTATAATTTCTGGAATCCTGTAGAAACAGGTACTACTGAAAATTTATATGATCTGCAGTTTAAGAATGCAAGTTCAGGATATGTAACAGGTGAGAATGGAACTATCCAATATACTATTGATGGTGGAAATCAGTGGTTCTCGGAAATTTTCTTAAGTACAATTACATCAGAAAGGATCAGGGCAAGTATTATGCTAAATGATACAACAGCAGTCGGCGTAGCAGGAAGTGATATAATTACGATTCATGCAAATGAAACACTGCTGCCTGTAGAATTAGCTTCATTTAATTTTAATGTTCAGAATAATAATGTCAATCTATACTGGTCAACATTATCAGAAATAAACAACTCAGGTTTTGAAGTTGAAAGAAAACTCTGTGATGAGCAACATCAGCAAAACTGGGTCAGGATCAGCTTCGTGGAAGGTAATGGTTCTGTAAACTCGACTTCTGATTATGAATATACTGATAAAGGATTAAATGCCGGAAAATATAATTACAGATTAAAGCAGATAGATTTTAATGGTAACTTTGAATATCATGATCTGTCAGGAGAAGCAGTGATCGGCATTCCTGATAAATTTGAGTTGTCACAGAATTATCC
>DAORRV010000071.1:0-17124 GCA_035443185.1 Ignavibacteria bacterium
CATGAATTTAGGAGTAAATAAAATACAATCAAGAAATCTTATAATCAGGCGAATCAAGGTTCAGACAAACTGAACCGTGATTAAAGGATTATTGGATTACATGATTTTTTTCGAAAAAAATCGGAGTGAGTTTATGTTTTTCTTCGTGTCTTTGTGTCTCCGTGGTGTAAATTGCCAACTCCCGGCATTTCAGAAAAAAATAAGATTTATACCATTTTTTATTGCACATAAAAATATTAGTTTCAGAAAAACCAACCCTCTTACATCCCTCAAAATATATGATGGATTGGAGGGTTATTTTATTTAGGTAAATTATTTAAGAAAATTGACTGAATAAATTTATAAAAATTCATATTTATATTTAGAGATAAAATTTAATGAAAGTAAAAAAAGATAAAGTAAAACTGATTACACTCGGATGCTCAAAGAATCTTGTGGATTCTGAATTCATCATGTCACAGCTTAAGTCAAATGACATTGAATTAGTAGAAGATGAAGATGATGCAGAGAATGTGATCATTAATACGTGCGGGTTTATTGAAAATGCTAAGAAAGAATCTATCGATACAATAATGAGAGCAGTCGACAGAAAGAATAAAGGACTTTTGAAAAATGTTTATGTAGCCGGATGCTTGTCAGACAGATATAAGGATGAACTGGAAAAAGATATTCCCGAAGTAGATAAATATTTTGGTGCAACTGATAAGCCGCATACAATTATTGGAATTCTTAAAGAACTCGGCGGTGATTATAAAAGTGAACTGCTCGGTGAAAGAAGCTTAACTACACCTTCGCATTTTGCATACCTGAAGATCAGTGAAGGCTGTGATAATCCATGTTCTTTCTGCGCAATACCGATAATGCGCGGCGTACACAGATCCAAACCTCTCGATCAGATAATAATGGAAGCTCAGATCCTTGCCTCGAAGGGAGTAAAAGAAATTATTGTAATTGGTCAGGATACTACATACTGGGGTTTTGATATTAACAGAAAAAGAGAGTTGTCACAAGTCCTCAGAGAATTGTCTAATATAAATGGAATTGAATGGATAAGATTAATGTATGCTTATCCATCGAGATTTCCTGAAGATATAATTGAAGTGATCAGAGATACTCCGAATATTTGTAATTATATTGATATTCCCGTTCAGCATATCACTGATAATGTACTGAAATCAATGAGAAGAGGGATAACTAAAAATACTCTGACAGGACTTTTAGAAAAGCTCAGAAATGAAATTCCGGGGATTGCAGTCAGGACAACTTTCATAGTCGGATATCCGGATGAAACTGAAAAAGATTTTATTGAATTAACAGAGTATATAAAAGAATATGAATTTGACCGATTAGGTGTTTTTACATATTCACATGAGGATGGAACAACAGCAGCAGAAATACCGGACAGAATTCCGCTAAAAGAAAAACTTTCGAGACAAAAACATATACTGGATATTCAAAAAGAAATTTCTTTAAAACGTAACATGAATTCAAATAATGAAGTACTTAAAGTATTGGTTGACAGAAAAGAAAATGGATATTATATCGGAAGAAGTTACAGAGATGCACCTGAGATAGATCAGGAAATTTATATAAGCAATCAAGATTTAAAAACAGGTGAGTTTTATAATGTAAGAATATTTGATTCTGAAGAGTTTGATCTCTTTGGAGAAATAGTTTAAAATATTAAAAAATTTAAAATTAATAAGAGAGGTTTGCCATGAAACATTCAAAACAAATCAAATTAGAAATCAGCAGTGATTTAAAAAAACTGATGTGTCTGATATTAATTTCTTTCATATCAGTTTTAGCATTTAAAGATTCTTATTCACAGCTTAGCGACAAAAATATAGAGATAGATTCAAGGGATTTCTTTTATTTCGATCCGCTGGTATTTTACAGTAAGGATGAGGGTAAGGCAAGATTGGACGTATATCTTGAGATACCGTTAGAGAATCTTCAGTTCAAAAAAAATTACGCCACTAAAAATTATGATGCAAGCATTACTTACAATATTAAGATCACTAATTCCTTTAATGAGATAGTGAGTAATGAAAATATCACTGATCTCGTTTCCACCTCTAAAGCCGAACAAAAAAATCTTGAATCCTCATCTAAATATATTGTAAAAGAATTTTACTTAAATCCCGGAAACTACAGTCTTGAAATTTCAATAACGGATATTAATACAAAAAAAGAAAAGACAGAGAAGGGGAGTGTGGAAATTACGGATTTTGTGCAAAAAGATATTTCCGCAAGTAATATCATGCTTGTCAGCAATGTAAAAGAAGAGAATGGTAAAAAAGTAATAACACCTCTTATTGCCAGGAACATTGGAAATCTGAAATCGATCTATTTATTTTTCGAAGTATATAATTCAAGCGATAATGAAGTTGTAAATGATTTCACATATACTATTACTGACAGTAAGGAAAATATATTGGAAAAGGATAATTTAGTTTACACTCTTAGTCCCGGAATAAATAAATATTTCGAAAAAATTTCTACAAGTAATCTGATATTTGGTGAATATATAATTGAGTTAAAAAATAACAGTACAGGCGAGATAGTTGCTTATAAAGAATTCGAGAATAAACTCAGTGGAATGCCGACTAATGTAAAGGATCTGAACATATTGATTGATCAGATGATCTATATTGCAAGCAGCGAAGAGATCACAGAAATTAAAAATTCTAAAACACCTGAATTGAAAGAGAAAAATTTTGTAGAATTCTGGAGGGGAAAAGATCCTTCGCCTTATACAACCAAGAATGAACTGATGGTGGAATATTATAAAAGAGTAGGAGAAGCAAATGAAAGATATTCACACTATATAGACGGCTGGAAAACAGATATGGGTATGGTTTTTATTATTTTTGGAGAACCGAATAATATCGAAAGGCATCCTTTTAATGAAGGCGTAAAACCTTATGAAATCTGGGAATATTATAATGAAAATCAGCAATATATTTTTGTAGATGAAACAGGATTTGGTGATTATAAGCTGACTATTCCGATCTGGAATACTGATGCTAACAGGATCAGAAATTAATAATTATAATTTTTTAAATATATTAAATTAGTCTTTTTCTTTTGTTTAGATATCCAAGAAGTGCGGTCTCAAAAGAAGTTGCTGTGGACAAAGTTATAAATTCTATATTATTTTTAATGCATTCAGTTTTGTAATTCTGAATGAACTCCTGAATAGATTCTCTGTAAATTTTCTGCATTGCAGCCGGCTGAGAGTACATCTCTTCGTTAGTTTCCATATCTTTTAAAGTTACAGGACTTCCTTCCAGAAAATTTATTTCCATAGGATCCATTATCTGAAATATTATAACTTCGTTTTTATTGTATCTGAAATGTTTAAGAGCATTTAAAACATCTTTCTGCTCATCAAAAAGATCACTGAACAAAATTACAAGACCTCTTTTTTTAACTTTATCAGCAATTTCATTCAGACATTTAGCAGTTCCAGTTTGATTTAAAGATTTAATGTTAGTTAACTCTTTTAATATTAATCTGAGATTTGCCTTTGTAGAATGAGGAGGAATATATGACCTTATCTGTGTATCATAAGTTGTTAGAGAAATGGCATCACGCTGAAGCAGCATGAGATAAGCTAAAGACGCCGCAAGATGAGACGCATATTCAAGTTTTGTCAGATCAGAACTTGTTTGTAATTCTTCTTTGTTTTCGGATGAGAAATATTTTTTAAAAAACCCTTTTCTTAAATTATTTAAAGAAGAAGTATCTTCCGATTTAAAATCCATAGATCTGCTGATATCGAGTAAAAGATAAGTCTTAAGATTAGTCTCTTCCTCAAATCTTTTTACATAATACCTTTCAGTTTTGCCGAGAATTTTCCAGTCAATAAATTTCAGATCATCTCCGGGCATGTACTGTCTGTGCTCTGCAAACTCAACGCTAAATCCGTGATATGGTGATTTATGCAGACCAGCAATAAACCCTTCCACTACCATCCGGGCTTTGAGTTCCATGTTAGAAAGCCGGGAAATAACGGAAGGGTCTAAATATTTTTTATAATCAGTTGTTTCTGTCAATATTTATAATTGAGAAGTTTACTATTTCTTTGCAGGGTCTTCAACGGATCCATCATCTGCTTTAACATCCTTCTGAACTTTTTTTCCTGATTCTTTACTATCGGTTTCCAATTTTTTTAATTTGATGTTCGAATCATCACTTCCGGAAGTACCTGTAGTATCTGTACTTGTACCACTTTTGCTGATACTTTCTTCAATTATCTCTTCTATGGATTTTCCGGATTTCAGAACTTCAAGCATAGTCTTTGCAGATTCACTCATCTTATCATTCGGATCTTTATCTTCAGGATATTTATCAAGGAACGCCTGATAAGAATTTATTGCGTTAGTTTTATCCTTCAATGTCTCGTCATAAATAAAAGCAACCATGAATAAGGACTGTTTAGCTTCTTTAGTATCAGGGAAATTTTTTGCAAGCTCCTGATAGGTCTTTATTCCTTCCTGAGGATTACTTAAATTGCTGATCTGGATCCCGGCGATCTCATTGTATGCAAATATCGCCTTATCGGATTTAGGATAGTTCTTTAAAAATTCTCTATAATCAGCAATAGCTTCATCATACTTTTTTTCCTCAAGTTTTAACTTAGCATCCGCAAGATATTGTTCTTCAGTTTTTTTGTTGCCTGAACATCCGCTTAAGATCATGACGGATAAGATCAGCATTATAAATTTAAAATTTAAATTTCGCATGTGTTTTATTAGTAATAATTAATTTTTTTAAAAAATTTTATTAATGTAGTTAAAACCAATTTAAAAATTAATGAAAAAACTAAACTTAAATGAAAATTTCATTTGCAGGATCTGGGAGGAGAAATCCAATTATTCAGATCTGAAATCAAATGACGGCAGAGATGTAGAAATACTTGAATTCGGTAACAGAAACATAGATGCAGGACCTGATTATACAGATGCAAAAATAAAACTGGGCGGAAATATTCTTTCAGGGGCTATTGAAATACATAGAACCACAAATGACTGGAAATTGCACAAACATCAGGGAGACGGTAAATACAATGATGTTATTCTACAGGTTGCGCTATATGACGATCTATTTTCAAAAGTCAAAAACCCCATAGTTGATCAGTCTCGTGAAATACCAACTGTTGTACTTTCTGAATTTCTCAGCAGATCAATTCACTGTATCTGGAAAGATATTATAAATAAACCATCAGAATCATTCAGACTTCCCTGCTATCCAAAAAGCAAAGAAATTATTTATGAAGAGAAAATTTCTTTCATAAAAGAACTTGGTCTGATCAGACTAAAACATAAATCCGAAAAATTAGGGCAAAGAAAAAAAGAATTAAATAAATATATACAACCTCATATTTCTGATAAGCATGTCTTGTTTGAATATTTATGTGAAGCACTAGGATATTCCAAAAACAAAGAACAGTTCATTTCTCTTTCGAGGAAGATCGATATTGAAAAGATCAACAAACTGAAATTTGACAAACAGCAGACAGATGCTTTGATATTTGGTCTGTCGGGATTTCTTTCAGATCTAAAAATTGAAGATGAATATTCTGAAGATCTGTTCAGTAACTGGATAAGTATAAGGGGTGAGATAAAAAAGGAAGAGATGATTAGATCTGAGTGGAATTTCTTTCGTCTAAGACCACCGAATTTTCCAACTCTTAGACTTTCTTATGCATCAGGATTACTCTACGAAATTTTATATAACAGATTTACTGAAAGACTGATCATTGAATTTGAAGAAAGCACTGACATTTTAAAAAGTATGAATGAACTGTTTTCAATGGTAAATATTTCTCCTTACTGGAAATGTCACTACAATTTCGGGAAGAAATCTAAATCAGAGAATAAAGGAATCGGATCTGACAGGATAAAAGATATTATATCTAATGTTGTCTTTCCATTTATGTATTTAATTGCTGAAGATACAGAAAGTGAAAATTTGAAAAACAAGGTGGAATATTTTTTCAAAAACAATAAACAGAAATCACCTTCGAATGAGATTTCTAAAGTAATGCAGGATCAGCTTGCAGTGAATGCAATTAATCCGGCTACTGAACAGGGTTTGATTTTTTTGCATAAATTTTTTTGTATAAAGGGAAAATGTGAAGAGTGTAAAATAGGAAGATCAGTATTTGAAGAGGATAGCGTACATGAGCCGCTCAGGATAATAATTTATTGAGGTTATAATTATTTAATCCACTTTTTTCATGACATCCCCGTTTTGATGTCATTCCCGTACAAGCGGGAGGTACCTCCGAGTCATCCGAAGCGAAACAATTATCGGGAGTTTTTATGAACACAGATTTAAGTGCAGTTATTGATCACGCCCGCTGTGCTCACCATGATCAACTACGGCGGGAAATAATTTATTATTTGACATTCGTAATTTATAATTTGAATTTACTTCACCAGCGACAATTTTTTTGTCATGACAAAATTCCCCGCGGTCAGTTTATAAAAATAAATTCCGCTTGCAAGATCACTGCCGATGAATTCAGCTGAATAATAACCTGCCTCTTTGAATTCATTTACAAGTGTTTTTACTTCTCTTCCCGAATTGTCATACACGCTTATTGACACATTCCCGTTTTCTGAAAGTCTGTATGAAATATTTGTAACGGGATTGAACGGGTTTGGATAATTCTGCATGAGTTCCGTCGAAGCCGGAATGCCAATGAGGACTTCAACTGAAAGATCATAATATTTGAAATTACCGTTGAAGTCAATCTGTTTCAGACGGAATTTATATTTTCCTGATGAAAGATTTTTGTCTTCGAAAGAATACTCTGAAGATGAATTCGAATTCCCGGCGCCGATTATAAAACCGGCTTTTGTCCATACATCGGGAGTTTCATTTTTAACAAAAGTTCTTTGAATTTCAAATCCGGAGTTGTTCTGTTCGGCTGAAGTGGACCAGTTTAATTTTACGGAGTTTGAATTTACATCTGAAGTAAATGAAGTAAGTTCGACAGGTAACGGTGAGTCGCCGTTGAGAAGGATTGCGACTTTGTCATTACCGCTTTCTTTAATTGCTATATCTATATCGCCGTCGTTATCAAAATCACTTGAGGTATAAGATGTATTATACAATGAAAAATCACCCGGATAGCTAAATGAAAAATTACCTGCTCCATCATTTAAAAACAAAGTTAATGGAGTTACGAAACTATAATATGTTAACATATCTATGTTAGAATCTCCATTAAAATCTGCATCAATACTGGAACCGAATATTCCAATGCCTTGCTCATTTGAATAAACACCATTCCCAACATTTTTTAAAAAAACTTCCTGTGTTAGGATATCAATATTACCATTATTAGTAATTGAAAAAAGTTTAGGATCACCGCTGTCCAAAATAAAATAATTTATGTCATTTATATCATGGCTGTAAATAAATTGAGAGTTAAATATTCCGTCTCCCGAATTGTTTAATTGTATAAAATTTTCACAATAAATGTAGTTAAAAATATTACCACTTGAATTAGAATTGCAAACAATTAAATCTGGACTTCCATTATTATCCATATCTTCAATTAATATTTTCTTGAAATTGTTTATTCCTGGATTACAAATAGCAAGATTCGTTATGTTATATACAGTATCATTCGAGAAACTTCCCGCAGTATTTTTTATAGCGTGAATTAAGTTTGCATTAATATCTGAAAAGTATGTTAAATCTAAAAAGCCATTCCCATCAAAATCTCCATAATTATCTACTCCTCCGGGAAATGAGAATTCCTGAAAAAAATCTCCAAATCCGTTATTTCTAAAAAAATGATTTAAATTATTTGAAGTAATTATTATATCCAAATCACCGTCATTGTCAAAATCGGCGGTTAAAGAAATGCCATTAATGTTTAAAGTTGAATAATATAAAAATAAACCAGTCCCGTTATTTTTAAATATTTTATCATTTAATAAAAGATCAATATCTCCATCACCGTCAAAATCTCCGGATCTAAAACATCCATTTGCAATATTATTAATTTCAAAGGCTTTTATAAAAGTACCTGTCCCACCCAATGCTTTTGTTCTGAAGCTGTATAGAAAGGGTGAGATGTTTTGATTTGTAAGAGTTTTTATACCTGTAGTCAAAGTTATGCTGATCTTCTCACCATTCTTGAATTCATTCACAGGATTTATTGAGAGGGTATTTGCAACTGAATTGAAATCCAAAGATACATTCATCAGTCCTGTCTGATAACCGAATACTTTTACATTTGCATCTGTCATGGTTGATCCGTTCATTGTCTGTTCAAATGTGATAACTATGTCGGATGATTTTACTACGCTGTTAGCATTCATCGGAGGTGATACAGAGTTTATAAACTGGTTAATCGGAGTCGAATATAATTGAAAGGTCGAGAATAAGCTATAAAATGAAATTAATAATATTTTATTAAAGTTTTTCATAGTTTTTGTACTTAAGTTAATAAATTTTAAAAAAAAGTATTTAAGGATGAATCGTCATTACCGAATTATTTGAATTATTGTAGACAATTGCTGCATCTGAAATATCTACAGCAGAATAATCTGCTTCCGTCACCTGCATGCGGTATTACAGCAGTCGGATATCTGGTCGGGTATGTAAGTTGCCCGGACAACGTGAATGGTAAAAAAAGAGAAGTAAGAATACAAAAGAATAATATATTGTGTTTCATAAGGCATTTATTAAATTTTAAAACTTTAAATTCTAAAATTCATTTGAAGCCTGTATATCAGGAAAAGCGTATATTTGAAACGACGTAATCACAGTTCTTTAATTTTTTATTTAAATCAGATTCATTCGGGAAGAGGAATGGAATATTTGTTTTAGAGAAAATTGTTTTTTTTTTTTTTTTTGTTAATGCTTATTTTTATATCTGATGAAAAATTTCTTTACCGGCGAAGTCCGCAGCTTTATCCGTTGCCGGAGTATTTGACATTCGTAATTTATAATTTGAAATTCCGCAATTGTTAGTAAATCTCAGCGGAAACAGGATTGAAAGAACTTAAAAATCATTTATCAAACCAAAATTAATTATTCCGTCAAGTATGCTGTCGCCTTTACCGAGTCCATAGCCCACTCCAATGACACCGAGACCGGTTTCAAGTCTGATTCCCAGACCATAACCATACAGGAATCCGCTTTGCTCGGGATAATTATTTATCTCATCATATGGTCTGAAATAATATCCGGCGTCAAAGAATGTAAAGAGAAAACCTTTTCTGGAAACGGAATATCGAAGTTCGAAATTTTCAGAAACAAGACGTGAAGCAAGAAACTGATCGGGTCTGTAGCCGCGAATGAAATTTAAACCTCCGATCCTGAAATAATCAGACTCTTCCAGCTTTTCAGATCTGACTTCACCTCCGAATAAATCCAAAAGGGTTGTAAGCCGGGGGAATACAGAGTAGTAATATTCAATATCAATATAGTATCTCTGAATAGAATAAAAATCCTGATAGCCATATTGCTGAAGCTGAGCTGCATTAAATATTTTTTTACTTCCGTAGGAATAAAAAGTATTATAATTAAATCCCTTTGTCGGAATAAAAATATTATCCCTGTTATCATAATTTAACTGAATACCTGAAGATAATATTCTGGAGTCAGCAATTACAATAGTATTATTAGGATTGTCGGATGGTATAACTCTTTCATATCCGCCTACCAGAGATATGGTAAAGTCTTCTGAAAAAAGGAAGTCACCTTTTAGATCAAGATTTCTTTTAGTGTAAGTGCTGTCCTGAATTCTTTGCAGGAATCCGAGATTCAGATTCAAGGGAAGAGAAAAAAAATATGGCTCGAAATATCTGAATTCAAGTTCCTGGGTTTCTTTTACTTCCTGAAAATATTTAGCCTCAATTTTTCTCGCTGTACCGAATAGATTTCTGAAAGAAACATTGACAAGACCTGTAAGATACCCATCTGACACTCCCTCGACAGGTGGTACGTATCCAAGAATTCCGTCAAACGTATTTGTATTTCCTTCTGTCACTTCAATTAACAGACCTGATTCATCTTTGCCTTTAATGGAATAAACTTTCGGGTCAGCGACAAATTCAAATATATTTAAACGATCGAGTTTTTCCTTCATGGCTAAAAGTGATTCAGTATCAACTGTCCTGTTTTCATCAAGATTTAGTTCACGGGTGATCACATATTCTTTTGTAGTTTCATTTCCTTTAATTCTAACCTGATCGATCGTGATCCTGCTGTTTTCAATTACATTAAGGTCGATTTTTATTTTATCTTTTTCAGGCAGACCGGTTTTATAAATTGAAATATCGTCAACAGTGATCCTTGCAAATGGTAATCCTGATTTTTCATAAATTTTAAGAAGAGCAACAATATCACGGTTAAGTTTGGCATCATTAAGATTATCACCTTCTTTAGTTTCAAATTTCGAAAGGATCTTATCAGTTGAAATGGATTTATTTCCTTTAATATTAATTTTACCTATGTCAATAACTTCACCTTCAGAAATATCTAAAGTAATATCTGCAAAAGCTGAATCATCAGAGAACTTCAACTGCTCACCGATAAATTTCATATACAGATAACCATTTATTTTATATCTTTCTCTAATAGTCTTTAGATCCAGCATAAACTGATCAATGCTCAACGGAGTATTTTTTCTTGTTATCATCATATTAGAAATTTCAGTCCGAGTGAGATAATCATTTCCTGTAATGGTAATGTTCTCAACATTGATCTGCGAAAAGATCTTTGAGGTAAATATCATTAAGAAAAAAACTATAAAAATAATGCGGTTCATAGGATAAAACTAATTCAACTGAATTAAATATAAAATGTATTTTTAAAAATTCATTGATGAATTTTTTTAATTTAATTTATCAGAACTCAATAGAAACTTATGATATATCTGATTCTTTTAAAGAATAATCTTCGTGAATTATAAATTGAAACTAAAACAGTGTAAAGCAATTGTATTTCACACCCAAACATTATTCCAAAAAGATGCAGAGTCTTAACGGAAATTTTATTTTGAGTATTAGAAATTTTATTATTTAAAATTGTTAGAATAAATTACTTCCACTTTAAATTTTTCATTTCAGTAAAAAATCAATTTTTTTATATTATATACTAATTTTCTCCGAAAACAATTTCTTTAAAACAATTTCTTTAAAAACAATTTGGAAAAAACAGGACCAATGATCAGAACTCCCGACCAGAGACTCAGAGTCTTTATCAGCTCTACATTAAAAGAGCTTGCAGATGAACGGAATTCCGTGAGATCATCTGTGGAAAGTCTTCGGCTGATTCCTGTTATGTTTGAGCTCGGAGCCAGACCACATCCTCCAAAAGATCTGTACCAGGCATATTTATTACAAAGCAATATTTTTATAGGAATTTACTGGCAAAGTTACGGATGGATAGCTGAGCATGAAACTATTTCAGGCATAGAGGATGAATTCCGTTTATCCGGAAAACTTCCCCGACTAATTTATGTTAAAGAACCTGCATTGGAAAGGGAAATAAAGCTAAACGGTCTGCTTGATTCTGTAAGGTCGGAAGGAGATGTTTCATATAAATCTTTTTCTACATCAGAAGAATTACAAAAGCTTGTAACAGATGATCTTGCAATATTGATCAGCGAAAGATTTTATTCTGCAGAAAATCAAAACTCTGAAGTTTCAGATACCCCTAAAACAAAAACCTATCATTCTAATTTGCCTTCAATATTACCGGAGCTGATTGGAAGAGAGGTGGATATTGAAAATCTGCGTGAGCTTATTATTAAAGAGCAGCAAAAGCTGATTACTGTCACAGGACCGGGAGGTATAGGTAAAACATTTCTTACAAAAGCATTAGCAGGGACATTGAAAGATCATTTTGAAGACGGGATTTTTTTTATAGATCTTTCCGATATTAAAGATGAAAAGAGTGTTTTTATTGAAATTGCTGCATTGACAGGAATACAGATCTCTGAACCCGAAAATATTGTCAGGCAGATATCTGATTTTATTTCATCACTTAAAATTTTATTGATTCTGGATAACTTTGAACATCTTTCTTCTTCAACCTCTGAGATTACCAAATTATCTTTAAATTGTCCCGGACTTACAATAATTATAACGAGCAGAGATTCTTTAAATATGTCTTTTGAAAATGAATACAGAGTTTCTGCACTTGGAGTGCCTGCAATAATTGATGAATTTAATAAAATCATTTCGTCTCCATCTGTAAAACTTTTTTATAAAAAGGCAAGATCAGCTGATAACAATTTTAATCTTAATGAAAATAATATTCATGACGTAGCAGAGATATGCCGTATACTTGAAGGTATTCCGCTTGCTATAAATCTTGCTGCAGCAAAGGTAAGGATTTTTTCACCCGGAATGATATTGAACAGACTTTCTAAAAAATTGCTGATACTTTCCGGGGGAAGTTCTGACGCTCCTGCCCGTCATAAAACAATGAGAGCAGCAATTGAATGGAGTATAGATCTTCTTAATAAAGACGAGAAAATTTTATTCAGAAGACTTGCTGTGTTTGTAAACGGATTTGATTATGAAGCACTCGAAAGTATATGTACTGACTGCAGTGAAGGTCCGGATGAATTAGCTGAATCACTGATCTCAAAAAACATAATAAAAAAGGACATTGAAATACACGGTATTACCAAATACATAATGCCGGGAATGATCCTTGAATATGCAAAGGAATTATTTGATGATTCTGATGAAAAGGAAAATATTAAAATTAAGCATGCATATTATTATCTGAATTCTGCAAAGAAGGATATAAAAAATTTCTCGGGAGAGAATATTTCCGCTGCTTCAAAAAAGTGGGGAGCTGATGCTGAGAATGTCATAGAAGCTGCAATTACTTTTTTACAGAATGAAAAATATTCGGAACTAGTGAATCTTATTTTTTCATTATGGCAGCTTTTCTGGATATTTGATTACGAATCAGAACTTGAAAAAAAGATCGATATAAATGAGATAATCAGGTATCAGGATAAACTATCTGAAGAAGATAAAGGTAAGCTCTTGTGGCTGATCGGTGCCAGCGCACTTGGAAAAGGTGATTATGAAAATGCTGAAAAATATCTGAATCAGGCAAAGGATATTTTTGAATCTTCAGGTAATAAAAACGGCTATGCCTGGGCATTTCACCTGATTACATCAATGCATGCTGCAAGTCAGCAGGAAAATTCAAATCAGGAAATAATAAATTCTTTAAAGAAGTCGGCAATGCTTTTCAGAGAGACCGGTGATTTCTGGGGTGAATGCAGTGTATTGCAGAACTCAGCTGCACTTGAAACTCTTATGAAACATTATTCGAGAGCCTTGAAATTATATGATGAATATGAAATACTTGCAAGGAAGACAAAAAATATTGCACAGGAAGGTTATATAAATACTATGAGAGGTTGGATATACATCAATACCAGAAAATACGAACAAGCTTTAAATCATTTAAGGAAAGGGTTGCAAATTTTTAAAGACGGTACAACACCGGAAGCTCTAAGCTATTCCCTACTCATATTATCCTATTATTATTTCAAAACAAAAAATGAAATTAATGCATTTTTTATTGCAGGCGCACAGGAAAATATCAAAACAAAATACGGCATCACACAGTGGCAGATGCTTTCTTCCGTAACAGAATTGATTAGCGATAAGATCAGGAATAATAATGATATTTTACTAAGGGATGCTTATGACAGAGGTATGAAGATGGGAGTATATAAAGCATGCGGAAAGGCTTATGAAATGCTGTTAGGCCGGGAATAATTTGTTTTGATAAATTGAATTTATTTTCAGATTATATAAGAGGAAAAAGCATTCAGAAATTATTCATTACTCAAAGAAATTCATAATATTGTAAGCTGAAAGAATTTTCTCATCAGTCTATTAAAAATACATTGAAAATATGTATTAATTTAGCGACTTTATGTGTCGTTCAGAGTAAAGTTGAATTTATAACTGAACGTATGGAATAATTAAAAGCAATTTCGAACAAACCGCATTTCTTTACCTCAAGGTTATTCGTTATTATCTTTATTTAAACGGGCATTTCAATGCAACTAAGAAATTCATTAATTTGAATTGTCTGAATTATTTCTTTAATTTAAAAAATTATTTATAATTTGATAACGTCAATTGTTTAGTAATGGATAAAGTTGTAGTAGCGTTAGATGGACCTTCGGGAACGGGTAAGAGTACAACGGCAAGAATACTGGCAGAGAAACTGAATTATTTGTATATAGACAGCGGAGCAATGTACAGGGCAATTACATTTGAATTACTTAAGAGAGGTATTAAACCGAATGATACAAAAAAGATAGTTGAAATTACAAGTAAAGCTGACATAAAATTTGAAGGCGAAGAAGTTTTTCTTAACGGTAAAAATATTACCAAAGAGATAAGATCGCTTGATGTAACAAGCAAGGTCAGCAGTGTAAGTTCAATAAAAGATGTCAGGAAAATTCTAGTGGATAAGCAGCGTGAATATGCAAAGGCAAATGATGTGGTAATGGACGGAAGGGATATTGGAACAGTAGTTTTTCCTAATGCAAAATTTAAATTTTTTCTTGTCTGCGACCTTAAGACGAGAGCGGCAAGAAGGAGACAGGATTTTATGGAACATGGAATGAAACTGCCAATAGAAAAAATTATGGCAGAGCTTAAGAAAAGAGATTCTGTTGACAGCTCAAGAAAAGAAAGTCCTTTGAAAAAATCCAAGGACGCTGTAGAGGTGAATACTACAAATATGATAATTGAAGAGCAGGTAAATTATCTGTTTAGAATAGTAAGTGGTCTGGATTAAAGTTTTTATACAGAAAATTAAAAATATTTATAATAAAGCCCTTAGGGGAATTAATTAATTAAACAAACTGATACTGTAATAATTAAAAACAGTAAAAGTTAAAATGGCATACAAAAGCAAACTATGCCGGAAGGAATAAAATCTATAATGGTAGAAACAGAAGTAAATGAAACAGAAGTGAAAGAAACTGAAGCACCAAAGGAAATGTCTGCATCTCTGACAAAAAAGATCAAAGCTGAAAAAGATAAGATCAAAATTATCGTAAGTGATTATGATGAAGCTGAGTACAAGAAAATGCTTGATCTGTATGAAAAGACTTTTAATGTAATAAAGGAAAATGATCTTGTAAAAGGTAAAATAGTTGCTATCAATGGAGAAGATGTATTAATAGACATTGGATCTAAATCTGATGGCAGAGTTTCGATAAATGATTTTTCGGATCCTGATGAGATCGCAGTAGGAAAAGAAGTAGAAGTTTTTCTTGAGAAGATAGAAGATAAAGAAGGACAACTGGTGCTTTCAAAAAAGAAAGCTGATTCTATGAAAATGTGGGACAAAATTGTCTCTGCACAGGAAGATGGTTCCATAGTAAAAGGTAAATGTATCAGAAGGATCAAAGGTGGATTTGTGGTTGACATTTCAGGACTTTCTGCATTCCTGCCCGGTTCACAGATCGATACTAAACCAATCAGAGATTATGATGAGTATGTCGGCAAGTCAATGGACTTTAAAGTACTGAAAGTAAATAATGTAAACGAAAATATAATTGTATCACATAAGCTGATCATTGAAGAGTCAATGAAAGGACAGAGAGAAGAACTTCTGAAGACTATTGAAAAAGGTATGACAATGAAAGCTGTTGTAAAAGCTATTACCGATTTCGGAGTATTCGTTGATCTTGGCGGTCTTGACGGATTAATTCATATCACTGATCTTTCATGGGGTAGAATAAATCATCCGAGCGATATTGTAGATCTTGATCAGAATATAGAAGTATCAGTTCTTGAATTCGATCCGGAAAAGGAAAGAGTATATCTTGGATTGAAACAGTTACAGAAGCATCCTTGGGATGAGATTCAGAATAAATTCAATATCGGTGATAAAGTTTCAGGTAAAGTAGTATCACTTACCGAGTATGGAGCATTTATTGAAATTGAAAAAGGTATAGAAGGTCTGATTCATGTCAGTGAAATGTCATGGACACAGCATATTACAAATCCTACACAAATGGTTTCAATGGGTCAGGTAATGGAAGCTCAGATTCTTACAATTGATTCCGAGAATAAGAAACTTTCTCTTGGAATGAAACAGCTCACACCTAATCCATGGCAGAGTCTTCTTGACAAATTCCCGATCGGTACAAAGCATAAAGGAAAAGTATGCAACATTACAAACTTTGGAATCTTTGTAGAGCTTGAAGAAGGAGTGGACGGACTTGTTCATATTTCTGATCTTTCATGGACAAAGAAGATATTTGATATTGGTGATCTGTTCAAGATAGGTGATGAAATTGAAGTCGTTATACTTGGAGTGGATGTTGCTAATCAGAGGATCTCTCTTGGAAGAAAGCAATTACTTGAAAATCCTTGGGATACTCTTGAGGAAAAATATAAAGTTGGTTCTGAAGCTGAATGCAGAATTATTAAACCAATCGAAAAAGGAATTATCGTAGAGCTTCCTGAAGATCTGGATTCATTTATTCCTGCGTCACAGCTTTCGACAATGCCAATTAAAAATTTCAATGAACTTTTCAAAGCAGGTGATTCACTTAAAGCTGAGATCATTGAATTTGATAAGACAAATAAAAAAATAGTATTATCTGTAATTGAATATCTGAAAGATAAAGAGCAGGATGAGATTGACGGTTATATCAGCAAATTCAATCTGCCTAAAAAATTCACATCTGACGATATTCAGGATAAGACCAGAAGTTTTGAATCCGAACAGATCGACTTTAAGATCGAAGACATAATAGGTGAAGACGTACCGGAAATGAATCATCCTCCGTTGGAAAAACCTGTTAAGACATCTGTTCCGGTTGCTGATACTAAATCAGAAAAACCTGTTTCCGAAAAAGCTCCTGAAGCGAAAGCTGAAGAAGTAAAAACTCCTGAAGTAAAAGCTCCTGAAGCGAAAGCTGAAGAAGTAAAATCAGAAGAAAAAGCCCCAGAAGCTGAAGTAGTAAAATCAGCAGATGAATCTGCAAAACCTGAAGAAGGCGCAGAACCAAAATCTGAATAAATAATAAGAAATAATTTATTTTATATAACCCGGGTAAGTAATTATCCGGGTTTTTTT
>DAORRV010000071.1:17224-18731 GCA_035443185.1 Ignavibacteria bacterium
AATAAGAAATAATTTATTTTATATAACCCGGGTAAGTAATTATCCGGGTTTTTTTGTGACGAAGTTTATCATTTCTGCGGATGTAGGAATCTAATGATGTGATAATTTTGTAAATTTTTAATTAAATTCAAAAACGTAAAAATGATATACGTAGACTTCGCTATTTTTAATAAATTATTATTTGTAGATTTAATCTGGAATAACGGTAAATATAAAAAGAATTTTCTTCAACATGGATTCCCGCAAAATTTTAAGAACACCAACATCGGCTCGAAGTACTTTAAGACAAAATCCAATTTAATTTTGTTTGGAGATGATTAAAGGTTTAAACAAACCAGTTAGGAAATGTGTGTTCTTTTATGGTGCCAGAAAAATGGAATTGAAATAAAAAAACCGAAAGAATCATTTCTTCCGGTTTAAATTTAAAATATTAATGATTTTACGAAATTTACCTGAGCAAAACCATCGATTTCACCTTTTTAAAATCCCCAGCTTCGATCTTATAAAAATACATACCGCTTGAAAGAGAGGATGCGTCAAAATTGTAATCATAGTTACCTGCCTGCTTTGTTTCATTGACAAGCTTTGTTACTTCCTGACCGAGAGAGTTGTATATTTTTATTGATACGAACGACTCCTGCGGTATTGTAAAGCTTATCATAGTTGTTGGATTAAATGGATTCGGATAGTTTTGATTCAGAGAAAAATCTTTAGGAACAGTGATATTGTTTTCTGATATGCTAACCGTTCCTCCGTTATCTGTATTATAAATTACAGCTCCTTCATATCCTCCGCTAGCAAACCAGTTATCAGTTGATTGAAATCCTACGGAAAATGCCATATCCAAATCGGTTGGAGTAGGAGATATTACAGTTTCGTTCCATGAAATGCCTATATTGGTTGTCTTTAATATAACAGGAATAAAATTTTGTGTATTAATTCCAAGAAGAATTCCGGTTTCTGTACCCTTAAGTAATTTGAAATCTACAAATGATTTATTATTTAATATTGAATCTTTTAATTCTGTCCAGTTATCTCCACCGTCAGTTGTCTTATAATTGTGATTATATCCCACGTAAATTCCGGTATTATTATCAATAAAATCACCCGAAGTAAGTCTTTCATTTACAAAGATAGTTTCCTCCCAAGTTTGTCCTTCATTAATTGATTTTAAAATAATGCTTTTATTTTCAGTGTGGTTATATGATTCTACAAATATTGTTCCATTTTCTAAAATATTTATACCATAACATGATATGTTATCTTTGATATATAATGTATCCCAGGATTGACCTCCATCATCAGTTTTCATTATCCCTCCAATAAAACCTTTATTATAAAAAAATTGAGTAGTAACATAGCCTGATTTCAGATTCTTAAAATTCAAACCTGTATATGCATAAGCTCCCGAAGTGAAATTTTCAGGTACCGACCATGTCCTTCCTCCATCAGTTGTTTTCAGTAATAATGCTCTATATGGAATTCCCCGGTCTACTGATTCCAAAAT
>DAORRV010000072.1:0-18626 GCA_035443185.1 Ignavibacteria bacterium
TCAAATTAAAAAGCCGGAGATATTATCCCCGGCTTTTATTTTGTTAAAAACTCATTATATATTAAAAATTGAAAATTGAACATTGAACTTTTTACATTAAACATTGAACATTAAATTGTATATACTTTTTAAATTGATTAATTTGCATACAAAACAACAGAATTGAGAATTTGTGTGTTTGCTTCAGGTACAGGGACAAATTTTAAAGCTATACTTCTTTCCAGGAAACGAAATAAAATAAAATCCGATATTAATTTGCTGATCTCAAATAATTCTGATTGCGGTGCAGTTAAAATTGCTAAAGAATCAGGAATTGATTTTAAGATCATTAACAGAAATTTTTATCCCGGATTATCTGATAAAAATTTTGATGATCTATTTTTAAAAGAGTTAAGAAAAAGTAAAATAGATTTTATTGTTCTTGCAGGGTATATGAAATTATTAAACAAAGAAGTTTTAAGAAAATATAAAAACAGAATAATAAATATTCACCCTGCTTTGCTTCCTTCATTCGGAGGAAAGGGAATGTATGGTGCAAATGTACATAGGGCTGTCATAGCAAGCGGAGCAAAGGTTTCCGGGATCACCATACATTTTGCAGATGAGAAATATGATGAAGGGAAAATTATTTTTCAGAAATGTTGTGATGTGGATTTTGAAGATGATGAAAATTCTCTTTCTCAAAAGATCAGAAAACTTGAGCATAAATTTTATCCGGAGATAATCCGAAAGTTTGAAGAAAAGAAAGTTTTAATTTTAAAAAATAAAGTGAAAGTAATTTAAGTTGATAAAAAGAGCATTGATAAGTGTATATGACAAGGAAGGAATAATTGAATTTGCTCAGGACTTGAGGAATGCAGAAGTTGAGATAATTTCTACCGGAGGTACATATAAACTGCTTTCAGAAAATGGATTTGAAATTACAAAAGTGGAGGACATCACAGACTTTCCGGAAATATTGAACGGCAGAGTGAAGACCCTTCATCCGAAAATATTTGGTGGTATTCTCAGTGACAGAGGAAATGATGAACATAATTCAGATTCAGAAAAGCATGGTCTTGGAATGATAGACTTAGTAGTCGTGAATCTATATCCGTTCGAGGATACAGTCATGAAGGAAAATGTAACTGAAGAAGAAGCAGTTGAGCAGATCGACATCGGCGGTATTACTCTTATCCGTGCTGCTGCAAAAAATTTCAAACATGTAAATGTAATTGTAAGCAAGTATCAGTATGAAGAGTACCTGAGAACATTTAAGCAAACCGGTAATAATATTCCTTTAGAGTATTCAAGAATGCTTGCGTACAAAGCTTTTAAAACGACATCGCATTATGATAATGAAATAAAAAATTATTATTATAAAAATATTTTCGATAAAGAAAGTGATTTTATAGATGTACCTGATTTAAATTCATTTGAAAGTACCGGATTGAGATACGGAGAAAATCCACATCAGAAAGCAGTGCTGCTCAAAAATGATTTTGATGAGATATTTGAGGTTCTGCATGGCAAGGAGCTTTCCTACAATAATATACTGGATATAGACGCTGCTTATTCTTTAGTCAGTGATTTTAAAGATTCCGAACCTTTTTGCGGCATCATAAAGCATGGAAATCCATGCGGATCTGCGGTTTCAGTGAATATTCAGGAGGCTTACAGAAAAGCTTTAGAAACAGATACGGTTTCACCCTTTGGCGGAATTATTATTTTTAATCAAAAATTAGACTTTAAAACTTCAATAGATATTGATAAATTGTTCATTGAAATTATTTTAGCTCCGGATTTTGAAAATGAAGCACTTGATCTTTTAAAAAAGAAAAAGAACAGGCGTCTTATCAGGTTCAAATTTAAAAATGAAATTACAGAGTTTAGAAAAATTTCCGGTGGAGTTTTACTTCAGGGAAAAGATAATATATTTTCTGAAAACGGCAGATTGAATTTTGTTACAATCAAAAAGCCTGACAGAAAAGCAGAAGAAGATCTGATCTTTGCGGAGAAAATTGCAAAGCATGTAAAATCAAATGCAGTTGTGTTTGTCAAAGATAAACGAACACTTGCAATTGGAGGTGGTCAGCCTTCGAGGATTGATTCGACCAGGATTGCAGTGATGAAAGCAAAAGAATTTGATCTTGATCTTCAGGGAAGTGTCTGCGCTTCGGATGCATTTTTTCCATTTGCTGATGGACTTTTAGAAATTGCAAAAGCCGGTGCAAGTGCAGTAATACAGCCGGGCGGTTCTGTAAGAGATGAAGATATTATTAAAGCTGCTGACGAAAACGGAATCTCAATGGCTTTTACCGGGATAAGACATTTCAAACATTAAAAATTTTTTTTATAAAATTTAGATATATACTTAAGGATTATTAAATGCCATTATTAGGAATGTTTTCCAAT
The DNA here is from genome assembly GCA_035443185.1 of Ignavibacteria bacterium. Classification (GTDB taxonomy): domain Bacteria; phylum Bacteroidota; class Ignavibacteria; order Tepidaquicellales; family Tepidaquicellaceae; genus UBA2330. The sequence goes on from DAORRV010000072.1 coordinate 2,395, forward strand.
GATATAGCGATAGATCTGGGCACTGCAAATACACTGATCTATATGAAAGGTAAGGGAATAGTTTTAAATGAACCGTCAATTGTTACTTACGATGTAACTTCGAGAAAAATAATTGCAATCGGGGAAGAGTCAAAGAAAATGATGGGAAGAGTTCATAAAGAACTTAATACCATTCGCCCTATGAAAGACGGCGTGATAGCTGATTTTGAAATTGCCGAAGGTATGATAAAAGAATTTATTAAAAAAATAAGTTCGAGCTGGATGCCTTCCAGACGGATCGTTATCTGTGTACCAAGCGGAATTACTGAAGTAGAAAAACGTGCAGTGAGAGATACTGCCGAACATGCAGGGGCTAAAGAAGTTTATCTTATCTCTGAACCAATGGCTGCTGCTATCGGTATCGGACTTGATGTGATGGCACCTTACGGTAACATGATAGTTGACATTGGTGGAGGAACAACAGAGATCGCTGTGATCGCATTGTCGGGAATCACGAACGGAACTTCGATCAGAATTGCAGGTGATGAACTTACAGATGCTATTATCAGATTTTTCAGAAATAATCATAACATACTTATCGGTGAAAGAACAGCCGAGGAAATCAAGTGTCAGGTCGGTTCTGTCATGCCTTTAAAAGAAGAAGTTATAATTGAAGTAAAAGGCAGAGACCTTGTTGCGGGTATTCCTAAGATCACAGAAGTAAGTTCTATCGAAATCAGAGAATCACTGAATGCACCGGTAAACCAAATGATTGAAGCAGTAAGAGTTGCTCTTGAGAAGACAGCACCTGAATTAGCTTCTGACCTTCTTGACAGGGGAATTTTTCTCACAGGTGGCGGTGCTTTGATAAAGGGACTTGATGAAAGAATTAAAATGGAAACAGGTGTGCCTGTTTACGTGGCTGAAGATCCACTGACCGCAGTTGCAAGAGGTACAGGAAAAGTCTTAGAGGATCTGGATTATTACAAAAAAGTTTTACTCAGAAGATAAAATAAAGTAACATCTCTGCTTCGATCTTATGTAATTTTGTAAATCACTTCTTATTTTAATATTGTAATATAGAAATTATTGAAAAGGTATAAATGAAAACTATCGGTTTATTTTTATTAAGCATAAAAGAATATCTGATTTTTTCGTTGGTCATAATAATTTCACTCATACTGATATTTTCAAATGACAATTCTCAGGTAAGATTTTTCAGAGCGATAGCAGTTGGATTTATAGGGACGATACAGAGCGGGGTGTCAGCAGTACCTAATGTATTTGAGATACAAAAGGAAAATCAGTTTCTCAGAGAAAAAAATATTGAACTGTCGAATAAGCTTTCCGAATTAAAAGAAGCTAAGCTGGAAAATATCCGGCTTACAAAGTTACTTGGTCTGAAAAACTCTAACATTTCCGGAATAATAATCGCAAGCATAGTTAATAAATCACTTATACAGGCAAGAAATACTATCACTTTAAATGTCGGTGAATCTGACAGCATTAAAATAAATATGCCTGTAATAACTGATGACGGGCTCGTCGGAAGGATAGTATCAACAAGTAAAAATTATTCTATAGCTCAGATCCTACTCAACAGGAATATGAATATTTCTGTAAAGGTGCAGCGAAGCAGGGTAGATGGTATTCTGAATTACGATGGATCTGAAAATGTTACGATCAGCAATATTGCCAAAAGTGCAGACGTAAAAGCTGGAGATGTTATACTTACTTCTGAATATAGTAATTATTTTCCCGCAGGAATACCTGTCGGCATAGTAACCGAAGAAGGGAATCTTGATAATTTATTTAAAAAAGTAATCGTAAAACCTCTTGTGAATTTTACTTCGCTTGAGGAAGTATTTGTATTAAAGCGTTTACCGGAAAATGAAAGAGTAATGCTAGAAGAGTATTACTTACAAAAATAAGTTTAAATTGTACAGCATTGTATTTTTCTGAGTATCTAAAGTTTGCAATTATATTTGCCGTCCTGATCATAATACAAGTCTCATTTGTTTGGCTGATCTCAATTTCAAGCTATAACATTACTCCTGATCTTGTGATCATACTTGTAATATATATTGGATTTACAAGAGGGCATATAGCCGGAATGCTGTCAGGATTTTTTACCGGACTTACGCTTGATTTGCTGAGTGGATCTTTTATAGGACTTTCAGCATTGTCGTACAGCATCGCCGGATTTATTGCAGGATATTTTTATTTTCAGGAAAGTTCGAAAAGTACAGTTAAAAGATCAATGATCGGAATTATGTCACTCTGTACTGTTGTTGCTTACAGTATATTTTTCTGGATCTATTATCAGGGTTCTACAATTTCTTTTCCTGAAATCTTTATGAAATATGTTTTAACGACTACAATTTATACTCTGTTATTTGGAACAGCTTTTATTTTGTTTTCAAATGTAATCGAAACTCAAAAAAAATAATTTTAATATACTATTGGAACTAGAGAAACGGAAATATATAATTTATACTGTTTGTTTTACTATACTGGCTCTGTTTGTAGTAAGACTTGCATACCTTCAGTTATTCTCATCTGATGAACTCACAAAAGAATCAAATAAAAATTCTATAAAGACCATTACCATTACACCTCCCAGAGGAATAATGTATGACAGAAATGGAAAAGTATTAGTTGACAATAAACCTTCTTACACTGTAACTATCACTCCAAATTCTTTTGACAAAAACAATCTTGCAGAATTATCTTCAGTGCTTGAAATTTCTGCTGATACTCTTGAGATAATACTGAAGAGTATCAAAGGTACCAACAGATTCAATCCTGCAAAGATCAAGCGTGATGCAGACTTCAGAATTATTTCTTACATTGCTGAAAACAGAGACCGTCTCAACGGTGTTGATTATCAGGTGGAAGCCATCAGATTTTATCCCAATAATTTCTTTGGATCTCATGCATTTGGTTACTGTAATGAAATTTCACCCAAAAAACTGGAAGCACAGATGGGCGACTATTATAAACAAGGAGATATGATCGGTTCAAACGGACTTGAATCAAATTATGAAAATTATCTCAGAGGTGTCAAAGGTTACAAATTTATAACTGTAGATGTAAAGGGAAGAGAGCTCGGAGGTCTGAATGAAGGTAACAGTGACATACAGCCTGTCAATGGGTCTGATCTTATTCTTGGAATGGATAAAGATCTTCAGGAATATGCAGAGAAACTGATCAGCGGTAAACAGGGAGCGATCATAGCTGTTGATCCGAGGAACGGTGAGATACTTTGTTTTGTCTCGAAACCTGATTTTGATCTTTCAGCATTTGCAGGCAAGACTGATTCAAAAGTCTTTTCCAGTCTTCTTCAGGATCCTCAGAAACCATTATTCAACAGAGTGGTACAGACTAAATATCCGCCAGGCTCGACATGGAAAATGATGATGTCACTTGCAGCACTTGATGCGGGAATAATTACTACCACTTCCACAATAGCCTGTCCCGGATCTTTTACTTACGGAAACAGAAGTTTTGCAGATCATGGAGCTTATGGTGCAATAAATGTTGTACGTGCTCTCGAGGTTTCAGCAAATGTTTTTTATTATAAACTCGGACTGCAGGTTGGAATTGATAATTATTATAAATATGGCAAGATGCTGGGGTTTGGAACAAAGACAGGTATAGATATTCCAAATGAAACAAATGGTTTGCTTCCTTCACGGGAATATTTTGACAAACGTTATGGTGAAAATAAATGGACTCAGGGATTTCTAGTCAGTCTCGGAATCGGACAGGGTGAGCTTGGAGTATCACCGGTACAGATGGTTGCATATACTGCTGCGATTGCAATGAACGGACTTTACTGTCAGCCGCATTTTGTTTCAAAAGTAAGGAATGCTATGACAAATCAGGAAGACCCTGTTAGGTATGAACAGAAAAGAATTGACCTGCCATTAAAATATTACGAAGCTGTAAAAAAAGGAATGTATCTTGTGGTTAACGGAAACGGAACTGCAACGGCTATTAAATCGCCTTCTGTAGTTTTAAGCGGGAAGACCGGTACTGCACAGAATTCTTCCGGTAAAAACCATTCTTGGTTTGTCGGTTTTGCACCATATGATGATCCGAAGATTGCCATTTGTGTGCTTGGAGAATTTGAAGGCTGGGGATCTTCTTTCGGCGCGCCGACTGCAGGTGCTTTAATGTTAAAATATCTTGGAGTAGCAGGTGATGATCCGATAAATGATATTAAAATGGTTAATGACGGATCATATGATTAATGAAATTATAATATTCCACAGTACAAATGAATAAAGGATTATTTGAAAGATTCGACAGTCTTTTATTAATAGTCACAGTATTGGTAATCGGATGCGGTCTGACAGCTATATTCAGTGCTACATATACAAGCGGTTCAGATTATTTTACCAAACAGATTATATTTGCTATCACAGGGATTGTCTTTATGATCCTCGTCAGCTATTTACCCCCCAGACATCTTGCTAAAGCTTCATACATAATTTATTTCCTGTCATTAATTCTGCTTGTACTTGTACTTTTTTTTGGAAAAAAAATATCCGGATCCAAAAGCTGGTTTAGTATCGGTAGCTTTGGAATACAACCTTCGGAGTTTGCAAAAATAGCAACAGTACTTGCGCTTGCAAATTTTTTATCAAAATCAGAAGACGGTTTCAGAAATATAAACCGGCTGCCTGATTTTTTAAAAGCTGTCGCTATTGTTTTGTTACCGGTCGGTCTTATAATGAGACAGCCGGACATGGGAACATCGCTTGTGTTTTTATCAATGCTGCTTCCCATATTATTTTGGACAGGACTTTCACCATTCGCTTTGTTTTGTATCCTTTCACCTGCCATAGCTGTAACAGGTGCATTTTTGGGATTAAATTATTTTATTGTTTCGCTTGTAATTATAGGACTGATACTCCTTTTATTTAAAAAAAATGTCATACTCTCAGCCGCTGCACTTGCCTTGAATTTCGTAATCGGATATTCTGTAGACATACTTTATAATAAACTTGCACCTTATCAGCAAGCGAGGATCAAAGGTGTATTTGATCCGGAAACAGATCCGCTCGGCAGCGGATATAATGTAATTCAGTCAAAAGTCGCGATCGGTTCGGGAGGACTTACCGGCAAAGGATTTTTGCAGGGTACACAAACACAGCTTAAATTTATACCTGAGCAGTGGACGGATTTTATATACTGCATGATCGGAGAAGAATTTGGATTTATTGGATCAGTTACAATACTTGTTTTGTATATGGTGATAATTTTAAAACTTGTAAGTAATGCGAACTTAACTAAAAATAATTTTCTAAGTGTAGCATGCATTGGATTTGCTTCTATAATTTTATTCCATCTTGTGATCAATGTCGGTATGACAATTGGTATAATGCCTGTGATCGGAATTCCGCTTCCAATGATGAGCTATGGAATTTCCTCACTCATCTCTTTTCTTGTTATGATTGGAATTGGAATGAGTGCTTACAGATACAGAAATCAATATTAAATATTAAATTTTAAATATTAAATTTTTTAAGTTAAAAATTTTTTTAATTAGAAAAACAAATGATATTATCAGACAAACAGATCCTTGAAGAAATAAAAAATAAAAATATTGTATTAAAACCTTATGACAGAAAATGTCTGGGTTCAAACAGTTATGACGTTCATCTGGGAGAATGGCTTGCTGTATATAAAGACGAAGTCCTTGATGCAAAGGCACATAATAAAGTAAACTATTTTAAAATACCCAAAGAAGGTCACATTCTTCATCCGACCAAATTATATCTTGGCGTTACACTTGAATATACAGAGACATTTAAATACGTACCATTTCTAGAAGGAAAGTCCAGCATTGGCAGATTAGGAATTGACATTCATGCAACTGCCGGTAAAGGTGATGTTGGATTTAAAAATAACTGGACACTTGAGATCTCAGTAAAGCAGCCGGTTAAAATTTATGCAGGGATGCCGATTGGTCAGCTCATTTATTTTAAAGTGGAAGGTGATGTACTTGTGCCTTATAATAAAAAACAAAGTGCCAAGTATAACAGGAAAACAAATAAGCCTGTCGAATCAATGATGTGGAAAAATTTTTAAAAATAATTCTTAATAGATAATTATCAGTAATTTAAAATGAATTTTACTCAAAAGTTAAATTATATCAGTAAAAAAAATAAATCTAATCTTGTCATCGGACTTGATACAGATCTGAAAAAGATTCCTGATTATTTTTTAAAATTTGAAAACCCTGTTTCTGAATTTAATAAAACGGTCATTGATGCAACTAAAGATCTATGCGCCGGATATAAACTGAACATTGCCTTTTATGAATTCCTTGAGGAAAAAGGAATTCAGGCAGTCAGAGAAAGTCTGAATTCAATTCCTGACGATTTGATAAAGATATGTGATGCAAAAAGAGGTGATCTGGATAATACGGCAGAAATGTATGCAGCTGCTTTTTTTGATAAATACGAATTTGATTCTGTCACTATCAGTCCTTACATGGGGACAGACTCGGTGCTGCCGTTTATAAAAAGAAAAGATAAACATGTTTTTGTATTAGCTCTTACATCAAACAGATCTTCCGCTGACTTTGAACTGTTAAAAGCAGGTGATAAATTTTTATATGAACATGTAACGGAGAAAATACTTTCCGCAGGTACAGAAGATAATATTGGTTTTGTATTCGGTGCAAATTATACTTCGGAGATCAATGAATTTACTGCAAAGCATCCGGGAGTATCTCTTCTTATACCGGGCATCGGTGCACAGGGAAATGACATTGATCTACTTATGGAAAATATAATGACTGAAAATTTTGTGATAAACTCAAGCCGAAATATTATTTATGCTGCTGAAAGATCTGATGATCTGAATTCAATCTCAGAGCTTATCCGAAGTGCTGCTTCAAAAGTAAATGAGTCTGTTAACAAAAGATCAAAAGCTTAGCTGATTCTGTGATTCAGAAAAAAGTTTATTGAAACTTATTCAAGCTCCGGTTAGTTTTCTCATCTGTGTTCCAAATTCATACCTTTAAAATTTAATGAGATATACAGTAATATTATTTCTATTTTTAATATATTCACATTCATTTGCTCAATCATTAAATGATTCGGCTTTATCAAATATTTCAGGAAATGTATTCAGTGAAAAAGATAATCAGCTCTCTGATGTAAATGTAGAAATCTCAGATGAAAATAGTAATTACACTGCAAGGACAAATTCAAATGGTAAATACAGTATTGAAATACCGGCAGGTATTTATGATATAAAAGTTTCTCATCCAGGGTACAGTGATTATTTAAATAAAAATTATAAATTAGAAGCAGGTGCCGGGAAAGTGCTGGATATTTTTCTTCTTGAAAAAACATACAGTACTGACGAGATTGAAGTGTATGGTATCTTTAGACAAAAGCAGGATGATCTTCGGACAAGTCTTTATAACATTAAACCCGGAAATGTTAAAATGCTGCCCGGTGCAGTAGAAGATGTATTAAGAACTCTGCAGACTCTGCCCGGCGTGACCTCACCAAATGACTTTACTTCACAGCTTGTAATAAGAGGCTCAGGACCTGATCAGAATTTAATTGTCGTGGACAATGTAGAAGTATTTAATCCATATAGATTGTACGGGCTTGTCAGTATGTTTAATCCTGAAACACTCAGCGACATCTCACTTATCACAGGCGGTTTTCCTTCTCGATATGGTGATAGACTATCTGCAGTTTTAGATGTTACAAACAGGGAAGGTGATCCTAACAGAGATCTTTCATCAGTAATTACTGCAAGCATTGCAAATGCAAATTTAATTTTCAGTGGTAAAAACCCATTCAATATACCCGGCTCATGGCTTGTTTCTTCGAGACGAACATATTACGATCTTATCGTCGGTCCGTTTGCAAGAAATGCCGGTCTGATAACTGAGGATTCTTCATTCCCTTCATTCAGGGATATTCAATTTAAGATAGCATTGGGAAATTTTAATAAAAGTAAATTTCTGATAAATGGTATTTTTTCGAGAGACGGTGTAGATATTATACCGGGTGCAGAAAATGAAAATCCCGACAGTGTCGCAGTAAATGACGTCTCCAGAAATGAAATGCTTTCTGCTGCATGGCAGTTTAATCCCGGTAAAAATTTTCAATCGAACACTACTTTATCTTGGTACAGAAATACCGGTGACAATGACTTTAACAGTGAACTTTTAGATCCTCTGATTGATGATGAAAATTATACTCCGGAGCAAAGGGACAGTCTCAGACAGATCGGTGCTTTGCTCGGGCTGGATTTTGACTCAAGATATACTTTCAGAAAATATTCATTAAGTAATTATAATATAATTACTCAAAAAAATTCTACACAGGAATTTGGTGCGGGGATAGACATTGTCAGAACAGATCTGTCTTATAATTTGGTTGTAGATGATCAGCTGAGATCACTGTTTCAAAGCATACCATCTGCTTCAGCTTTTTTAAATGATTTTAATTTGAATGGTGAAAATAATACCCGTGCCTTTATCTTTGGACAGAGTATGTTCAGAGCAGGAAATGATTTTTTCATTCAACCTTCTCTGAGGCTGGATTATTTTGATATTATCAAGAAACCATATATTGCACCAAGAATTAATCTAGGCTATGCAATTGATCCACTCACAACTTTAAGATTTGCTACGGGAATTTATTATCAGTCACCGGGTCTGGAAAAATTAGTAGATGGAAGAACTTTTTACGATCTGAAAGATGCAGACGACAAAGACCTGAAAGCAGAAAGAGCTTATCATTTTATTCTTGGTTATGACAGATGGATAACAAATGAATGGTTTATGAAAACAGAAGGATACTTCAAACTTTTCGAAAATCTTCTTGAACAACAGGTTCTTACCGGATATAGATATGAATATACTTTAAATGATCCTTCCAATACTGACCCTGAATACGTTAAGAGCTATGCAAACTGGACAAAGTCCTCTGAAAAACTGCCTTACGATTCTCTTACAACTAACCCGGTAAATATAGGGTCTGGAAATGCATATGGATTTGAAATTAGCATTGAGAAAAAATATATAAGTCCTAAAAGTAAACTTTATGGCTGGGCAAATTATTCTTTATCTTTTTCGGACAGAAATAAATACGATATTACCACACCTTACAGATTCGATCAGAGACATACAGCAAACTTAGTTTTGAATTACAGATTCAATAACTGGCTTGAGCTGGGTGCTCGCGGAACTTATTCCACCAATTTCAGATATACTCCTCCCGTCGGCATTACTCCAAGGTTAATAGCCGATTCGGTTGCAGTAAATCCACTTGCACAGGAAATTATTTTTAATCTTGATTTTGGAACACCATCAAATGAATACAGTGAAATAAAACCTCATTATTTTAGATTAGACATGAGACTTACCGCGTATTCAAATTTCTGGAATGCTGACTGGGCTTTTTATCTTGATGTTATAAATGCGACAAACAGAAAAAATGTACTTGGTTACAATTACTATCTTGATGAAAATCTTGTGATAAATAAAACTGTGGTCGGGATGTTTCCAATATTGCCTACTATCGGAGTAAGTGTAAAATTCTAAATTTAATTTTTTTTATAAACCGGGAATTTCGATTTGCCGTATGTAAATCTTTTAACCAAACTAAATCCTTCCTGCAAAAAAATTTTATCAATAATTGAGTCCGTATAATATGTGAAAAACAAACTTCCATTGTTAGTTGCTTTTAAAAAATATTCCCAGCCTTCTTCACTATCATATGTGAAATAATCAAAAACACATACACCTCCTTTTGTAAGTACTCTTGAAAATTCTTTTGCATATAAGTATATCACAGGAAGTTTTAATTCGAGAAGAACTCCCTGAGAAAATATTGCATCAAAACTTTCGTTTTCAAAGGGAAGACTAAAGCCGTCATTCTGTTTAGTCTTTATAAACTTTTCATTTGAAAAATATTTATCTAGAAAATCTACAAACCATGGTGAATGATCAACGAGATAATATTCTGTACAGTTCAGTGTTTTTAAATGATCCTTTATATATCTCGACCATCTGCCGGTTCCCGGACCGAGTTCCATTACTCTTGGAGATTTAAGATCTTTTATATAAGGAAACAGCGTTTCTTCCAGCACAGGCAACGGCTTGATCCATCCTTTATGAGCATCCAGATAATCATTTACATCCAGACCAATTTCCGCAGCTTCTTCAAGATATTTTGGATATCCTTCAGCGTTGGTTTTTTTTACTCTGATTTTTTCAATTTTGTAACCCTTACTTTTTAAAATGGAATTTATCAGATCTTTCAACATTTTTTATATTTTGGTTAAAAGTATAGAATTTGATTTGAAGATTGTATTCTATTTTTTTTATAATTGCAAAAATAATAATGACTAAAAAATTTCATGCATTAAATTTATATGCAGTATTAAATTAATTTTAAAAGTATCTATAATTGTTTAATTTGAATCTAAATATTAATTAAACAGAAAGGATTTATTCTTTGAGTGATGTATTTATAATTGACGGAATCAGAACACCTGTCGGAAAGTTCGCAGGTGCATTAAAGAATTCCAGACCTGATGATCTTGCTGCGATGCTGATAAGTGAAATTGTAAAAAGAAATTTTAGCGGGAAAGATATTTCTCAAAAAGAAATTGAAGATGTAATTTTAGGAAATGCAAATGGTGCAGGGGAAGAAAATCGTAATGTTGCAAGAATGAGTTTACTTCTGGCAGGTCTTCCAGTTTCTGTAGCAGGTGTAACAGTTAACAGACTCTGCGCTTCTGGAATGCAGGCATTTATTGACGGAGTAAGAGCTGTAAGAAATGGAGAAGGAAAATGTTATCTGACAGGAGGAGTTGAATCAATGACAAGAGCTCCGTTTGTAATGGCAAAAAATGCAGAACCATACGGCAGGATTGCTGATGTCTATGATACAACAATAGGCTGGAGATTTACAAATAAAAAACTGGCAAAATTATTTCACCCTTTTTCAATGGGTGAAACCGCAGAGAATGTAGCAGAGAAATATAAAATTACAAGAGAAGATCAGGATGAATTTGCATTTAATTCACAAATGAAAGCTAAGGCAGCTATTGAATCAGGAAGATTCAAAGATGAAATTATTCCTGTAGATGTATCTACCCGAAAAGAAAATATTATCTTTGATACTGATGAGTTTCCAAGATTTGATACTACTATCGAAAAACTTGCAAAGCTGAATCCTGCTTTCAGAGAAGGCGGGACAGTCACAGCGGGAAACTCCAGCGGCATTAATGATGGTGCAAGTATGCTGATGCTGGCTTCTGAAGAATTTATAAAAGAGCATAACATAAATCCAAGAGCAAGATACATTTCTTCGGCAGTTGCAGGTGTGGATCCGGCGTGTATGGGAATAGGTCCTGTGCCGGCTACCAATAAAGCGCTGATAAGAGCCGGTCTGAAGATCAGTGATATAGATCTGTTTGAACTAAACGAAGCATTTGCAGCTCAAAGTCTTGCCTGCATTTCAGAACTTGGATTGGATCAGTCAAAAATTAATGTTAACGGAGGAGCAATTGCAATTGGTCATCCGCTTGGCAGCAGCGGTTCAAGAATTATTGTGACACTTATTAACGAACTTGAAAAAAGAAAACTAAAAACAGGCCTTGCTACTATGTGTATTGGTGTCGGACAGGGAATTGCTACAATTATTGAGTTATGCTGATCATGCATTATTTGCAATAAGATTTTAAATCCATTAAAGATAAATGTCTTTACCAAATCAGTTATCAATTCTTAGAATTCTATTAGCACCTTTATTCCTGTTCCTTTTTTTATCAGAAGATCAGTTATATAAAGAGCTGTCAATAGTAGTTTTTCTGCTGGCAGTTTTTACAGACTGGTATGACGGATGGCATGCAAGAAAATTCGGACTGGTAAGTAAACTCGGGATATTCATAGATCCGCTTGCTGATAAGATCCTTACTTCTGCTGCTTTTATAGGATTTTATTTTATGGGTTTTATGCCAATTTGGATGGTCTTAATAACTGTAGTCAGGGATTTAATAATTACAATACTAAGATCTTATCATGAAATAAAAGGCATTACTATGAAGACTTCTTTTATAGCAAAGACAAAAACTTTTATTCAGATGACATATATATTTTCAATCGTATTGCTTATCGGAATTCAAACTTATTCTGAAAACATTGAAGTGAAAAATTCAATCAATGATTTTCTGTTTTCTAATGTGAATTATTTACTAATGCTTTTAGTCACTCTTCTGACTCTGATAACCGGAATTACATATTTTTTTGAAAAGAATAATGCTGTAAACAGTTTAAATGAGATTTCTTAAAAAACGAAAAATTACAGATGAGAATTTTAAACCTGATATTTTCAGTGTGATTTTTTCTAGTTGCTTTTATATCGGATACATTCCTTTTGCCAGCGGTACTTTTGGAAGTATCTTTGGAATATTATTTTTCTTGATTAATGGATTCACTGATCCTGTTATTTTAATTCCTGTAATTATATTAAGTTTTATAGTTGGAATTTATACTTCAGGTGTAATGATGAAAAGATTTGGTGATGATCCTTCAGAAGTAGTAGTAGATGAAGTTATTGGGATGTGGATCACAGTTCTTGTATTTCTAATTCTAGATCCGTCAGTTGCTTCTTTAAACTCAGGTCATTATATAATATTATTTATGTCATTCAGATTTTTTGATATTTTCAAAATTCAGCCGGCAAAATATTTTGATGAACTTGATACTGCTTTTGGTGTAATGATGGATGATGTGTTCGCAGGAGTATATGCAGGGATTGTTTCATTTTTTCTGTTTATGATAATTAACAATTTTATTTGATCAAAATTATGAAGGCAAAATTAATTTCAATCGGAGATGAAATTCTAATAGGTCAGATAATTAATACCAACGCTGCTTTTATAGGCGAAAGATTTTATTCTGCAGGGATTCCCGTTTTAAAAAATACAGTGATCGGCGATGAAGAAAATATTCTGATGGAAGAGCTTTCCGATTCGGAGATGAACTATGATGTTACTATAATCACAGGCGGACTCGGACCTACTCATGACGATATTACTAAACCTGTTCTTGTTAAATATTTTAACGATAAACTTATTTCAGATACTAAGGTTCTTGAACATGTTAGAAATATTTTTTTATCAAGGAATATAAATATGCCGCTTGTTAATGAAGCACAGGCACTGATCCCTTCAAATTCAAAAGTTATATGGAATTCAAACGGAACAGCTCCCGGCATTCTGATTGTGAAAGATAAAAAAGTTTTCGTGGCACTACCCGGAGTTCCGTATGAAATGAAACCAATGATAGATGAACAGGTAATTCCATTTCTAATAAAATTTTTTGACCTGAATAATAAATTAATACACAGACAAAAAACTTTACTTACAACAGGAATGGGGGAGTCGAGTCTGAATGAACTGCTTGGTAATATTTCGGAATTAATAGGAGAATCAAAACTGGCATTCCTTCCTTCATCATCCGGAGTTAGACTGAGAATAAATGTGACAGAAGAAAATGAAAGTGAAGCTGAAGATAAATTATTTTTAATAGAAAATAAGATAAGGGATAAGATCGGTGAATTTATTTTTGGGGAAGGTGAAATTGATCTGGAAAATGTCATTGGTCAAATTTTGAAAGAAAGGAATTTGAAGCTTGCGCTTGCAGAATCCTGTACCGGCGGCAGAATTTCCTCGAGAATTGTAAGTGTCCCCGGAAGTTCTGAATATTACTTGGGTGGCGTCTGTACTTATTCCAATGAAATGAAAATCAGCATACTCGGTGTAAATGAGGATACATTGAATAAATTTGGTGCAGTCAGTAAAGAGACAGCCACTGAACTTGCTGAATGTGTCAGAAAAATTACAGATGCAGATTATGCAATTTCAACTACAGGTATCGCCGGTCCAACAGGTGGCACTGAAGAGAAACCTGTGGGACTTGTGTGGATTGGTTTTGCTGACAGAAAAAGTTCATATGCACAGAAATTTTTATTCGGGAATAACAGAGAAATAAATATACAGAGAAGTTCTCAGAGAGCATTAGATATTTTGAGAAGGGAATTACTTGGAATTAAAACGGAATATTAAATTCAATAATTTAGATTATATAGTTTGAGTTTTATAAAAGAAATTTACGATGTTACAAAAGATCTTACAAATAATAAGATTGCACTCAATAAAATAAAGAGAGCATTGCTTACTGAATCAAAACTTAATAATAAAATTCTTGAGGATATTTCCAATAAGGAAAACAGACCTGACTTTAAAAGAATGTCTGCCATTGTAAAAAATCTGGAGACAGATGAAATAAAAGCTGCTAACAACTGTGGTATACCAATGGAGCTTCTGACTCTTAAAAAGGTCACTCCCGAAATGCTTGAAGATTTGGATTATATAAGGGCAGAAGGATTTGATCTGGAGACAGTAATTGAAAAACTATTTATTAAAATTGCCTATCTTAAAAAAGATTTTGATTCTGAAAACATAAATCTCTTTATCAGATTAAGAAATATTTACAGTTATAATCTTCTTCTTCAAAGAATGCTGGATATTAAGTTAATAAAATCAAATGGTTGATAATATAATAATATATGCAGGGATTGGCTTTGCAGCTGCAATAATAATTTCACTGCTTATCAAATTTTTATTTGCAAAAAATGTAGAGACTATAAATATGACCTCTGATCTCCGGGCCAATTTTCATAAAGGAAAAAGTTTACAGGAACAGGTGAGAAGTATGTCTGATGCCGGTAACAGAAATGATGCAGTCGAGATTTTGAAAAATTCAGGAAAGTTAAACAACGAGCAATCGCAGAAATTAATGGAGTTAATTGGAAAGCTGGGTGGTAATAATAATACTTCTGCAAATGCAGGAGGAAATGAACTTTTGGAAAAAGTGAAAAACCTGTTAAGAGAAAATAAAAAAATTGAAGCAATAAAACTCATGAAAGAGTCAGGTATCGGTTCACTTAAAGATGCAAAAGATATAGTGGATAAAATAGAATCAACAGGAACTTAAAATTTATCATAAAAATAAATTAGAATTCAATTTTGAGTATAGTTACGAAAGTATTATTTCACTGGGAAATCGACAAAGTTTTGAAGGATCATTTTAAGAAAAAATTTCTAAATAATAAAAGGGTCGAACTTATCTTTCCAAAAGACCTGTCTGATAAAAATCTGATAAGACTGGCAAAAGATGCTGATGTGATAGTTGGCTGGAGACCATCGATTGAATTACTTCGGGCTTCAGAAAAATTAAAGCTTTTTATAAATCCGGGAACCGGCATAAAACATCATGTAGAAAATTTCAGAGAACTTCAAAAGACCGCAAATGTAACTCTTGTCAACGGTCATGGTCATGCCTATTCGACAGCACAGCATACAGTTGCAATGCTGCTTACACTCATGAACAGAATTGTAAGTCATCATGATCAAATGGTAAATGGTGTCTGGAGAATGAGTGATGATAAAGATGTAATGAGTTCTTCAATTCAATTGCGAAACAGGAAAATCGGTCTCCTGGGCTATGGTGCAATTAATAAATATGTACACAGATTTTTATCAGGCTTCGAAAATGATTTTAACATATTGAGATACAGCTGGGATAGTGATAAAAGTAAATTTCCAACGCCTGTAAAAAAATTCACATCAAAAAATATAAATTCATTTTTAAAAGAATCTGATATTCTGATCATAGCTGTCCCGCATACTGTGTTAACAGAAAATATGATCAAAGCTGAAGAAATAAAATTACTTGGCAGTGATGGGATACTTGTAAATGTAGCAAGGGGAACGATCGTAAACGAAAAAGATCTTTATGATTCATTAAAGAAAAAAGTAATTGCAGGTGCGGCATTGGATGTTTGGTATAATTATTCTCCGAAGAAAAATAAGGATGGAAAAGCATTTCCTTCGTCAAAACCATTTGGAAAATTAAAAAATGTAGTCTTGTCACCTCACAGAGCTGCGTCGCCATTTGATGAAATTTCAAGATGGGATGAAGTAATTATAAATATTCTGAAAGTTTCAAAATGTAAAAGTGACTATTTAAATATTGTAGATTTGGATAAAGAATATTAACTTGTAAAAAAAATTGTAATACTATTTATTATTATTTATTAATTGAAATAACTCAAATTTAAATTTCTCAAGAAATTTGATCAAAGGGATTTTTATGAAACGGAGTTTCATTGGAAATTGGAATTTCCAAACGGAGT
>DAORRV010000073.1:0-8157 GCA_035443185.1 Ignavibacteria bacterium
TTACCATTAAGTCACAAAGACACAAAGAAAAAAACTTTAAAAAAAGAATGCTTTGCGTCTTTGTGTCTTTGTGGTATTAATTAAAATTATGTTTTGAGACACTTTCGACAAAAGGGAGGAGCAAAAGCAGTTTAATAATGCTTTTTGGTTTTGGATATGCCAGTATAAGAATTAAGAATTTTTCCGCAGAGATGATAAATTCATTATTTCTGCGGAATTTTTTTTAGAATTTATTCAAATAGAATTAGCATATAATACTATAAAATATTCTCCTGATTCAAGTTAAGTATTGCAGAGAGGACTTGTCCGAATTGTAATTAATGTAGTTTGAATGTCAATATTAGTCATTTAAAAGTAGAAAGATTATATGACAAATGATTCTCATTCGATTTGGATAGACATGATTTATATTTCGCAATTTTATTTTAAAAAAGACTTGAAATTTTAATTCAAACCCATTAAAATAAAAATACAAAAAAAAACATTATCAGTAACAAAAAGGAGAGCATCTATTCTGTTCTCTTAACATATTATTAATTAACCCGAAAGGAAAGTAAAATGAAAACAAAACTACCGATCTACGTAATTCCGTTTTTAGCTTTAACATTTTTGTTCTACTCATTTACTACTTCTAATAATACTGAAGTGTATGAAGTAAATACAGTTTCATCTGTTTCAGGTATAAGTACATTAGTTCTTGTACATGATTCTACCACTGCAACAGTAAAAAGAGATGCCGACAGGGATACATTAAGAAAGCATCTTCCTGCAGCTGTAGGAAGTTATGTTATGGTTGCATTTGATACAAATACTGTGTTACCGGATTTAACTCCTTTTAATCAGATCATACTTCAGGAAACTTCATTTGATGTTGCAAACCGCAGATATCTTGGTGCAGGTGCAAGAGCTCAGATCAAAGCATGGCTTAATACCGGTACATCTTTAGTAAGAAAGACTTTAGTAAGTATTGGAGCAGATCAGTCTTATAATTACAGCAGATCCGGAAGCGGCGGCAGAGATCTGGATTGGTCCGAAAATTACTTTAAGTTTATTTACAGAGTTGACAATAAAGCCGGTTCTACTTCACCTTCAATAACCGGTACAAACGTTGACATTGGCAATCTAAGAGCAATGTTTACCACAGTCGCAGGAGGCGGTTACTGGCCGGACGGTGCAAGTATGGCAACAGGTGGTATTCCTCTATACAGATATCAAAACAATTCATCTGTAGGACAAGATACATTACCTGTAATAGGTCATATTGAAGCAGGTTATGTAGTAGCTACAATGTTCCAGGATCCAAGATATTTTACAGAGGGATTTGGTGAAGTCTTAAATGCACTGGTAATGTGGGTAAATGATAACAGTCCTTTACCTGTAGAACTATCTTCATTTGTTTCATCAGTGAACGGAAATGACGTTACACTTAACTGGACAACAGCAAGTGAGATCAATAACTCAGGATTTGATATTGAAAGATCTTCAGTTGAAAATCAGTGGTCAAAAGTTGCTAATGTAGCAGGAAACGGAACTACAAATGAATCAAGTTCATATTCATATACTGACAGATCCTTAAATGCAGGAATATACAGCTACAGACTTAAGCAAGTTGATTTTAACGGTAACTTTGAATATTTCAATCTGAGTGCTGAAGTCAATGTTGGTGTTCCGGCTAATTTCAAATTATCACAGAACTATCCGAATCCTTTCAATCCATCTACTACTATTGAATTTGCTCTTCCGACTGACGGACATGCAGTGATCACTGTATTTGATATGTCAGGTAAAGAAGTTTCAAGATTAGTAAATGAAGTGAAATCAGCAGGATATCATAATGTAAAATTTGACGGATCTACACTTTCAAGCGGAAGTTATTTTTATAAGATTGAAGTAACTGGTACAAGTAATTTCTCTGAAGTGAAAAGAATGATGCTCGTAAAATAAAATTTGATTTATCCTGAAGAAGGATAATTTAGATTAACAAATTTTTATATTTTAAACCGGAAGTTTTTATTGCTTCCGGTTTTTTTTTATGATAAAAATTTATAATAAAGAGTTAAAATAAAATTCAGTCTTAGCAGAGTTACGTGCTCTTCGGACTCTGCGGAAAACCAATGGATTAGAAATTTAAAATAAAAAATTCACAGATCTATAGAAAACATCTTTAGATCATCCCTCTTCCGCCAGTTCATTTTCAGCCAGAAGGATTTACCGCTTTCATTTATTTCATCAGTCATGATCATACACCTTTTAATATCTGCAGCTCTAAGCTGATCCAGACTCATTTCAATCAGATCTGCTGCTATGTTATCATTTCTGAAATCTTTATGAACAGCGAGATGATAAATGAATCCTCTCCTTCCATCATGTCCGCAGAGGATCGTCCCAATGAGATCGGCTCCATTCATACATATAAAACTCATTCCTTTATTTCTTTTAAGATAATTACTTAGTTCTGATTCTGTATCACCTATTGTAAGTTTTATTCCGTCAGTATTTTCCCAAAATTCTTTCAGCAAAGGAAAATGAGAAGATTCCATTTCAATAAAATTAAATTCATTGTCGCGGACTTTTTTCATTTTTATATTTAATTTTAACACTGCAGAGTTCGAAGAGCACCTGACTCCGCAGAATCGATGTTAGAATTTAAATCTCACCGCAGAGTCCGAAAAGCACGTGAATCTGCGGAAACGGTGTAATTCGTAACTCGTAACTTATAATTAGCAGTTCTTAATTCCAAATTCGTAATTGATCCTTCTACTCTTCCTCTTCAGCTCGTAATTTTTCAAGCACCGAATAATCCTCAAGTGTTGTAACGTCACCTTTTACTTCACCGCTGTGTGCAAGCTCACGAAGTAAGCGTCTCATGATCTTTCCGCTTCGGGTCTTTGGAAGAGAATCAGAGAATCTTATTTCATCAGGTCTTGCAAGAGCGCCGATCTCTTTGACGACCCAGTCTTTGAGTTCCTGCTTAAGTTCATCCGTTGGAATTTGACTACCTTCAAGAGTCACAAAAGCGCAGATCGAATTTCCTTTTATCTCATCAGGCTTTCCAACCACGGCAGCTTCTGCTACTTTCATATGAGCGACCAGTGCTGACTCGATTTCGGCAGTTCCAAGTCTGTGACCGCTGACATTCAGGACATCATCGACCCTACCCATAACCCAGAAATATCCGTCCTTGTCTCTGCGCGCTCCATCACCCGTGAAATAAATTCCGGGAAACTCACTCCAGTACTGCTGTTTATATCTTTCATCATCTTTATAAATAGTTCTAAGCATTCCGGGCCATGGTTTTTTTATGACCAGTAAACCACCGCTGCCTTTTTCTACTTTCTTACCTTTTTTATCTACAACTTCCGCTTCGATCCCAAAGAAAGGAAGAGTTCCTGATCCGGGCTTGGTTGGTGTACCTCCCGGAAAAGGTGCGATCATAATACCGCCTGTTTCTGTCTGCCACCATGTGTCAACTATCGGGCATTTTTCTTTTCCGATCATTTTGTTATACCACATCCATGCTTCAGGATTTATAGGCTCACCTACAGTGCCGAGTAAGCGTAGAGATCTCAGACTGTATTTATCCACCCAGTGATTACCCCACTTTATAAATGCACGGATTGCGGTTGGTGCAGTGTAGAAAATTGTAATTTTATATTTGTCAATCAATTGCCAGAATCTGTCAGGATGAGGAAAATTCGGTGCGCCTTCATAAATAAAAACTGTAGCACCATTTTGAAGAGGTCCGTAAACTACATAACTATGTCCTGTTACCCAGCCGATATCAGCAGTACACCAGAAGATGTCTTCATCTTTTATATCAAAAATATACTTGGTAGTAATGTAAGTATGTACAGAATAACCGCCGGTTGTGTGAAGAATGCCTTTTGGTTTCCCTGTAGTGCCGCTTGTATAAAGGATATATAGCGGATGTTCAGAATCAAGTTTCTCTGCAGGACAAATATCTTTAACATCTTCCATTTCTTCATGATACCATTTATCATAATATTCATTCCATTGAATATCACAGCCGCAACGTTTTATTACAATCACATTTTTCACAGTCGGGCAGTTCGGCAATGCCTCATCCACATTATTTTTTAAATGAACGATCTGCCCTCTTCTGTTAGCACCGTCAGCAGTAATTACAAGTGCTGCTTCTGCATCCGTGATCCTGTCCACCAAAGCATTTGCAGAAAATCCTCCGAATATGACCGAGTGAACTGCTCCGATCCTTGCACAGGAAAGCATTGCTATCACTGCTTCGGGTATCATCGGCATATAGATGACAACCCTGTCACCTTTTTTGATTCCGTTATTTTTTAATACATTAGAAAATTTTCTTACCTCTGCAGCAAGCTGACTATAAGTAAATGTCTGGGTATCCCCGTTCTCGCCTTCAAAGAATAATGCAACTTTATTTTTTCTGTGTGTCTCAAGATGTCTGTCCAGACAATTATAGCTGAGATTGATCTTCCCGCCTGTAAACCATTGCGCGTGAGGAGCTTTCCACTTCAGGACTTTTTTCCACTTCTTAAACCAGTGAAGTTCATCAGCGATCTTGGACCAGAATTTTTCAGGATCTTTTATGGATTTTTCATAAGCCCTTTTATACTGCTGAAAGGATTTGATATAAGCTTTTTCAGAAAATGATTTCTTTGGTTTGAATAATCTGTTTTCTCTGGATAAGGAAGTAATATTTTTTTCTGCCATTGGAGGTATTAGATAATTTGAATTTAAATTAAGGAAATAGATTTAAATAAAAAATTCATTGGTTAGAAAAAAATTATGTTTAAAAAATTATTTTATTTTTTTAAATCCAATATTACTTTTCTTTCGTTGTTAATTTAAAGCAGTATTTTTTAATTAATATATTCGAAAGGAAATAGTATGTACAAAACTAAACTTTTTTTATTTATCGTTGCACTTTTAATTTGTGTGACAGGAAATTCATTTGCAGCGCATTTGAATTTCACATCTTACCTTACAGGTGAGCAGGAATCACCGTCAGTCATAACTAATGCCAAAGGAACAGGAACTTATACTTTGACTGCAGGCGGACTGAGATATACCATTACTGTGAACGGACTTAGCGGACCGATAGTAGCAGCTCATTTTCATATCGGTACAGCAAAAGTAAACGGACCTGTTGTTTACAATATCACAGGTTCTTTTATTGGAAACACTGCAGCAGGAACTATAGCCGGTCCATTACCGGATTCAATAATTGCTTTCTTAATGACCGGGAAAATTTATGTTAACGTTCATACTGCAGCAAATCCGGGTGGTGAGATCAGAAGTCAGGTAAATATTAGTGCAGGTACTAACCTTATTGCAAGATTAGACGGACTTCAGGAAAATCCATCTCTTATGAATTCCGCAAAAGGAACTGCCTCAATTACTCTTGGCAGCGTTGGAAGTGTTGGTCTTGCTTACAACATTTCAGCAAACGGACTAAGCGGTCCTATCACAGGTGCACATTTTCATTACGGAAAGATCGGAGAGAATGGACCGGTAGTTCATAATATAACTTCTGTATTCAATGGTGAAAATGCTGTCGGAGTATGGAGAACATCAGCAGCAATGCCTTTGAATGATACTCTGATCATGGCATTATTGACAAACAAATTATATATAAATTTACATACAGCAGCTAATCCTTCAGGTGAGATAAGAGGACAGGTAGTCCTTGCTGCCGGATTCGGTGCATATGCAAATCTTAACGGAGCAAGCGAAAATCCACCTGTGATCACTTCATCAACAGGAACATCAGAGCTGACTTTTACAGATTATGGTCTGGTATATAATATTACAGTTGACGGATTAAGCGGTCCTATCACCGGTGCACATTTTCATGATGCAGATTCAGGTACAAACGGTCCTGTAGTATTTAATATCACATCAAGTTTTAACGGCAATACTGCAACTGGATTATGGAAAGCATCAGGAGCTGCAGGTGATCTTAATCCAACTCTTATGAAAAGATTATTTGCAAACGGATTATATCTTAATGTTCACACAGGTGCAAATCCGGGCGGTGAGATTAGAGGACAGGTGATGATGAAACCGGGTTCAGGAATCGGAGCGTTCTTTACTGGTCTGCAGGAAGTTCCTGCTCCGGTAATTACCACAGCTTCAGGAACTGCTTCATTATTTACAAACTCAATGGGTTTAAGATATTTTATAACAGTAACAGGTCTTAGCGGACCAATCACGGGAGCACATTTTCATTTAGGTTCTACTAAAGAAGGCGGACCCGTTGTAAAAGATATTACTTCAACATTTACAGGCAATACAGCTAACGGAACATGGCTTATAGCTGAAGCAACTCCTTTTAATGACTCACTCAGACAGGCACTTGTGAATGGAAGAATTTATCTCAATATTCATACTGCAGCAAATCCTTCAGGTGAGATCAGAGGTCAGGTATTCCTGACAGCCGGCGCAGGAATGACAGCAAACCTTGACGGTAATCAGCAAAACCCTGCAGTTGTAACTTCTTCTAAAGGAACAGGTCAGTTCACAATGACAAGAGGTGGTCTTGGATTTAATTTTTCATTCAACGGATTAAGCGGTCCAGTTACAGCTATGCATTTCCATTATGGTGGTATAGGAATAAACGGACCGGTTGTTTATGATATCGGACCTGATGTAAATGGTAATAACGCTTCAGGTTACTGGAGAAGCGCAGCAAGTGTAGATTCATTATTTAATGCACTTATGACAGGAAGAATTTATGTAAACGTTCATACCGCTGCAAATCCAGGCGGAGAGATCAGATCACAGGTAAATTTAAGTGAAGGATTAGGAATAACTGTTCAGCTTACAGGATCTCAGGAAAATCCGCCTGTGACTACAAACGGAAGAGGAACAGGTTCTGCTACGATCACAGATCCGGGAATTGTATTTTTTAATACTTTTGATATGCTGAGTTCACCACTGCAAGCTGCTCATTTCCACAATGCTCCAATGGGAATGAACGGTCCTGTAGTAAAAGATCTGATGTCTTATATAAAAGGCAACAGTATTCTTGGAATATGGAAAAGAAATGATGTAATGATGCCGATCTCAAATACTATGATAGCAGAAGCTTACAATCAGAATATTTATATCAATCTTCATACTTCTAATTTTCCGGGCGGTGAGATCAGAGGACAATTAAGAGGCGGAGCTATTCCATTTATACCTTATCAGATCATTTCAACTCTGATGATAACTCCGCAAAACAGCACTGGAAATGTTCAGACACCTTCTTGTCTGAGTGCAGAGCTAAAAGACATAATGGGAAATCCTGTAAGAAATACTAATATAGACTTTATTATTAAAGGTGTAAATCCGGGAATGGGAATGGCAATGACTGATACTTCAGGAATTGCTCAGTTCTGCTACACAGGTCTTAACCTTGGAAAAGATACTATCATCGGAATGTCAGCAGGCGTAATGGATACAGCTATAATAATCTGGGATGAGCCGCTTCCTGTAGAGTTAACTTCATTTGCATATTCCGTTATCAGAAATGATGTTTCTCTTAACTGGACTACAGCATCAGAGATAAACAACAGCGGATTTGATATTGAAAGAAATGATATTAATTCAGTTGAATGGACAAAGATCTCTAATATTGCAGGGACAGGAAATTCAAGTACACCTGTGAATTATTCTTATTCAGATAAAAATGTTGCTACCGGCACATATAATTACAGATTAAAGCAGATCGATTTTAATGGTAACTTTGAATATTTCAATCTGAACAGTGAAGTACTTGTAGGTATTCCTGCTAAGTATAACCTGTCTCAAAATTACCCGAATCCGTTCAATCCATCTACAAAGATAGATTTTGAATTACCTGTTGATGATAATGTATCAATTACATTAATTGACAACAGCGGTAGATTGGTTTCTACAATTACCAGCGGATTCAGAACTGCAGGATATTACACAATAAGTTTCAATGCTTCTAACTTAGCAAGTGGAATTTATTATTACAGATTACAAACTAACAGTTATAATAAAGTATTAAAAATGACATTAATAAAATAATTTAAGTACCCCAAAGCTTAAATATTTTTATTGAAAAGAGCGGGTCGTCGGGACCCGCTTTTTTTTTATACATTTCCAAAAAAAATATAAAAAAATTTATTGAAGAAGGTATATCAAAAA
>DAORRV010000073.1:8257-18599 GCA_035443185.1 Ignavibacteria bacterium
TTGTAAAAATTTGTTTCCAGCTTTGCAACATCCAGCCAGTTTATAAATTCACTATTGTATTCGTTCGTTTTACGGATCAAAAAAAATATTGAGAATGCTGAGGAAGGAAACAGCCTGGATAAAAAACGTGCGGTAGATTTTGGAAAAGGATAGAACTGCGATCCCCAGAATCCTTCAAACGAGATCATTGAACCTGCTAACTGATTATAAAAAAGTTTAGTATCTTTTTTTGAGAATGGTCTGACATGTGCTGAAGTTAATTTATGCTGCGTTGGATGATTTCCAAACATCATTAATATCCTGTTATGCAGAGACAAAAGATTTGGCGTACCCATAAAAAGTAACCCGCCTGTTTTCAATATTCTGAATATTTCATGATTGATCCAAAATACTTCTTTAGTATGCTCGAGGATTTGATTAGCAATTACGAAATCAACAGATCCATCTTCAAAAGGAAGCCTGTCGGTTTCAATATTTACTGACACAGATTGTATTCCTTTTTTTTTCAAAACATCCTCATTCCACAAACCATAATCCACTCCAATCAGCTCAGCTCCCGGATTGTATTTCGATACAATCGAAAGGTCATCCCCGCTCCCGCATCCTAAGTCAACACATTTTTTTATGTTAAGAGATTTAATGCAATTCTCGAGTACATGTCTTCCATAAGATTCATTGTGATCTACAATTCCCAGCCTGCTTGCTGATCCGGGCAATACTTTTCTAAACAGCATTAATGATTATTTCTTAGTATTTGAAAATGAATTTTTTAAATCTGATAACGATAACAATTTGTTATAGAAAATAAAACTTACTTTTATTGACAGTTTATTTTTAAAATTTTCCGGATCTGAATTTTATTAAAAGAAAGTTTGCGTTGGTCGTTGGTAATTGGTCATGTTCGCTTTGTTCACTAATACCAGAAACGTCTCAAATTTCAAATTCTAAAAAAAGCTGCCCAGATATAATTCCTAATTCCTAATTCTCAATTTTCAATTGCTTCTTTAAGGAGTTACTTTCGTCACAAACATAAACGAATTATTATCTGCCAGACTTTGGTCAGAAAGATCTACAGTCTCATCACCATTTACATCTGAGACTACATATCCAAATGCAAATGTCAATACGTCATTATCAATAAGTGAATTATCTGTCAGATCGACAACACCATTCTGATCCACATCAGCTCCATACGCTGCAAAAATGTCAGGAGAATTTTCTACCTGTACAAGATTATCACCATATGCTGATTCGGGACTAACTGTAAAATCGTATAACATATTCCCTGTCAGTGTATTAAAAGAATATGCAGTATCACTCCATATCTCTATCGAATTCCTGTGGTTAACCTGTATGTAATAATCTGAAATAAAATCTGCTTCAGGGAAATTATATCTTATTATATTATCTTCATCCGGTGTCTCTCCTTTTATTCCGACTTCAAGATAAGGAGAAACATCTTCTCTCAGCTTTACTTTTATTGTATCTAATACGGTTGAATCAACTGACCTGTAAAATCCTTCTGTGAAATATTTCAAACAAAGAGCTGAAGCTGACAATGAAGAGTTATTAAACTGAACTCCCCAGGAGTAAAGTTTTCCTATACCCGGACCTGTCAGATCGTTGATTACCAGCTTCCATATACCTGCTGTCATTTTACCTGCGAATACTGTATTCAAAGGATTTCTCGGCTTTACCTCCGGAGCAAATGAAGTGTATTTTACAATCGGATTTAAACTGCTGTCAGCCTGATCGTCAAATATAGTAATTATGATATCAGAATTATTTGTAAGAATATGATTCTGATATATATTTACAGAAGCTCCGTCAGGCGATACAAGAGAGATACTTAATTCCTGTTCAGCACTGTGATTCAACGCAAGATAAATATTTACATCACTGATAAGTGTATCAAGACAAACTTCAAATGAATCAACTACTGTTCCTGAAATTCCGGATGCAGGAATATTCTTAACCGACTGGTTAATTCTGTATCCGTCCTGATAATCGTTTATGTCTGATCTGTTTATAGGTGAAACCGGCTGATCATCTGTAGTGCTGCAGTGAGCAAACTCTGCTCCCTGTTTAAATTCCAGCACAGGACCATTGCCTGCATTGTCATATGCATATCCGTCCAGATTATAAACTACATTCACCATTGTATTATTCGGTTTGTTTCCTTTATCAATGGATTGATACAAAAATTTATTTATCACATTCTGTGTCTTTACATAATTTGAAATTCTTACCTCATCAATGAATCCGTTAAAGTAAGTTCCGGCAGCTCCAATGCTTCCAATTATTAAACTGTCAGTTCCGTTAATTATCGTACCCATATTATTCACACCGCCCCCCGCTTTATTTCCATTTATAAAAAAAGCATAAGCACCAGTATTTGAATTATATGTAAAACTAACATGCGACCACTGCTGTGACTGAATATTTACAAAAGAATTAAAATTATTATTTCCGTTTATTACTGCATTCAGGGAATTTCCATTCAAACGCAGTCCATAGTTTACTCCTCCAATAGTTCCCTTATTTATAATACCGCGTATGCCTGAAACAGTACGCGGAAATATCCATGCTTCCATAGTAATATTATTTACAGGACTCACATCAGAGTTGTCAACGCCGCATAAAGATTCATCCGTTCCGTTAAGTTCTATGCAGTCATTAGGAGCAATAGTATTCAAAGGTCTTTCACTCTGATCAAGAATTCCTACTCCGATATTTTTTCCGGTACCGTTATTTCCCGACCAGTCAAACGAACTAAAGTCCGTTCCTTCAGAGTCCTTATCCTGAAAAGTAAGAGATAATTCCAGTAAATTATAATTACCCGTCGAAGTACCGAGTGTTGTCCTTCTGTATTTATCAACCAACGTCTGTGATAAAGGTCTGTCCCAGATTCTGAATTCGTCAATGTATCCGCTATAAGGACTGTTTACATTCCCTTTTCCAATTCTTAAAGAATCTGCATTTGCCACAGGTGCAGCATTTATAATTACTACACTTGTATCTAAAACTCCATTCACATAAACTGAAAATGTATTCGAATTTGAATTATATGTGCCGCAGACATGTGTCCAGTTATTATTTTGTACAACGATTTTTCCAATAAGTCTTGTATTAGTATTTGTCCTGATCGCCACTCTTCCCTGATTGAGATATAAAGTATATCCATTATTATCTGTACCGTTTCTCTTTTCACAAAGGATCTGATTATTCGGATTGGTAGAATTTACAGGATTCAGCCACATCTCAACTGTAAAACTTCCTGTAATATTCAGTGATGCAGAATTTCCGAATGCAATGTATCCTGCCGGTGTTCCCGGAAAATTTCCCGCCTGATTCCAGAACATAAATGAATCTGCTCTGGCTGCTATAAACATTATGCAAACTGTTATTAAAACTTTGTATATTCTTTTATTCATTTTTTCAGGTTTTAAATTAACTTCCTAAAATAACTATTTATAACTTAAATTTCACAATGCAAAAAAGGCAGAGATATTATCTCCGCCTTTTGCATAAGTTAATTTATCTTATTTTATAAGGATCATTTTCTTTATATCTGTGAATTCTTTCCCGTCACCGCTTGCAGAGATCTTGTAATAATAGACTCCGGATGAAAGCTGGGAACCGTTGAATACTACTTCATATCTTCCAGGATTCTTGAATTCATTTACCATTGTCATTACTTCTTTTCCTGCACTGTTAAATACTTTCAGCATTACATTACCCGAAACAGGAATGTCATAATTAATTTTTGTAACAGGATTAAAAGGATTTGGATAATTTTGATCAAGAGCGTAATCTACTACATTAATTCCGTTTACTGTTTCATTGTTAGTTCCGTTGTTATCTGATTCATTAGATCCATTACCATTTGAATCTGATTCAAAACATCTCACTATATTTGTCACCTGTGGAGTTTGAATTGCCGGTGTAAAATATTTATCTTTTATCTTTCTTGGTTTCATGGCTATATCTTTTACATATTGATCATTCACAATTCTTTCTATGTTAAGTAAATCATTACATTGACCTCCGGGAATTAAACCGTTTGTATTTGTTCTCCAGAAAAAAACATCCTGTACATTAAAAGCAGCATCACCAGTTACTGCATATCCCGGGTTACCAAGAGTATTTGTTCTTACCAGATCAAATCCGCCTTCACCAAGATTATTATTTCTTTGCCAGACATTTATCCAGACTGCCGGTCCGCCTGTTACGGGGATTTTCAATATGTATGCATCAGGTGTAGTAATAGATCTTTTGACTGAACCTGTAATTACAAGATCATTTCCATCGAGTACTATTGACTGACCAAGCTCCAGGAAATTTGTATTTCCATAACAGCTTGACCACATCAGATTTCCGGCTGCATCGACTCTTAATACGATAATATCATTTGCTGTTTCTTCATGATTATTTGTAAACCCAACTACTACAAATCCGCCGTCACTCATTGGAATGATCTTTCTTGGCTCAGTATTCGGATAAAAATGAGCAGTCGGAATATTGAAAGGATAAATTTTATTCCATACCACTCCGCCGTTTACACTGAGTTTTGTGATCATTATATCCCATACGTTGAGTTTCTTTGAGAAAATATTTGTCCTCGTTGCAACACCATAACTTTTATCTGAATTTTGATAACATACACTCATTGCCTCATCTAAACTCATTGCAGGAGAATTTCCATTGTAAGTATAATAAATATGTCCCCAGTCCATTATTCCTGAAGGAGAATATTTAGTTGCTAATATTTTTTCTGTCCTCTTTGAATTAATATTTAAATAAACATCCTTCCATCCTGCAAATACATTCTTCTTTGCAGAATCAATACATCCCTGATTATAAGTACTTGCAACTGTATCATCAATCATTTTAGAATAATTAAATACACCTGCTCTGTTGATGTTCATCATAGTTGCTTTCTTTATAAAGTTATTGGAATTATCAGACATAAAACCTGACAGCAGATAAGTGGAATCTACTTTTGTCTGTACTACGGAATTACATTTATCTTCGGCAATTGTCCCGTAAAGATTTGCAAAAACCTGATTTCCGTTTGGCTGTAACTGCAGAAACATCCAGTCAAAAATTCCTATTCCGCAGCCACCGGCATATGAAAATCCGGCTATAGTATTTCCTCCTTCAAAATTGTTGATGATCGATCTTGCATTATCGAGACCCGGATTATTGTTGCAGTGAAGATTGTAAGTTCTGATCTGAAACTGTGCGTTTACATCTGTGAATAAAAAACAGATAACTGCGATTAGCAGAATTGTTACTTTTGAGTTTGTTAGTAAATGTTTCATTTTTAATTTCCTTTCGGTTAAGTTTTTAAAAGTTTTTAAAGTAAACTTGTTAATTAATTTCTGTACAAAGTTACTCACTTTTCGCACTGCCGAACAATCAAACAATTTCCGTTTTGTTTCAAAATAATTCTCTTAATTGGTTTTAATATTCCATTGAAATGCTTAATTTCAAATCAGAATCAAAGGTTTTTGCTAAATGAATTGTGTCACGATATCTTTTAATAAATTGCATCAAATCAGACCGAAAATTATATGCTAAACATCAAATTATTTGAAATTCTCAGAAAACTTTCACCTTCTGAAATGAAAGAATTTTCTGATTATCTGAATTCACCGCTGTTTAATAAAAGAAAAATTCTCTTTGATCTGTTTAATGTGTATAAGAAATTTCATCCATCATTTGATGATAAGAACAATACCAAAGAAAAATCTTTCAGTAAGATCTTTCCGAAAAGAAAATACAATGATACTGTTTTCAGAAATCTTAACTCACTTCTTCTGACACATGCTGAGGATTATTTATCATTTAAGAATTACAGCAGTGATAAGTTTAGAGTGAAGGATCATTTACTTTCCGAACTTAACTCAAAAAATATTTTTTCATTATTTGAAAAAAATTTCAAGGAAGGTGTGAAGATTCTTGATGAGACAGAAGAAAGGGATACAGGGTTTTTTATAAAGGAGTATATTCTTTTTATGCAAAAAGATCTTTACAATAGTTTTATAAATAAATTTTCAAAAAAGGATATTACCATTGCTTCCGAGAACTTTATGAAATTTTATATAATGAAGCTGATGGAAATTCAGAATTATATTCTTTATGAATGCAGAATACTGGACATTGATAATAAACTTTTTATAAACCCTGACTTCATAGACAACACACTAAAACTGATGCCGGCAGGGATAAGAAATATGCCGCAGGTGAGAATTTATTATAATGCTTTAATGCTCGAGAGAAAGCAAAGTAAAAAATATTATGAAGAGTTAAAATCTTTGTTATTCAAGCACGGAGAGTTACTTGAAAAGGAAAAGCTGTATAATAAATATATTGATCTCATAGATTTTATAAAAAGATCGCGTAAGGCAAATGATCTCGGGTCATTGAAAGAAATATTTCAACTGAGAAAAAGGATAATTGAGAAAGGTCTGATGCCTGAGAATTTTATTACAAATATGTTCTTCCTGAATCTTGTCACCTCAGCTCTAAGACTTAAGGAATTTAAATGGGTATTTTCATTTATAGAAAATTACAACAAATTTCTTTTACCCGAGCACAGAAATTCTATTAGAGATATTTCTTATGCTTTATATTATTTTGAGGAAAAGGAATTTGGCAAAGCTCTTTCATATTCCGCTAAAGTCAGATATGAGGAAAATTATTTCAACCTTTTAATAAAAAATCTTACAGCCCGAATTTATTTCGAACTGAATGAAACCGATCTTCTCATCAGCCACATTGCATCATACAGAATGTATCTTTCAAAAAACCGTACACTTTCGAAAAAAGAAATTTCAGCTCATTCAGCATTTATTAACACTCTCGACAAACTTCTGAAAATAAAAGAGAAGAAAAAGTTTTATAAGCTGGATGACATATTTTCAAAATCTACAAATTCAGATTTCATCAGCAAAAACTGGATTGATGAAAAAGTCCGTGAACTGGAAGAGTGATCAATTTTAATGGTCCCGTAAAATATATATATGATTTTGCGAGGGAGCGATGCGATGAAACAATCTCCGAAGCTGCGACTAAAAATTGTAGTTACTATAAGAGAAGTTTGCTGCACTCAAAGCCACTCCGCAACCTCCCCCCGGTCCCCCTCCAAAAAAAAGGAAGAGGAGAAGAACTAATTTTACATTCAAAAATTGAAAATTATACCTTAAATCAAATCCACTCAAAATCAAAACAAAGAGTAAAATTTTTGAAACAAAGACCCAAAAAGTAGTTACAAAAGCATAAATTTTTGAATGTAATCGTGGAAAAATTCATACAAAGTGTAAAGTTTTTGAAACAATTGTTCACGACACAGAATCGATTCTCCGCACTGCACATACGAAGACAGCAGCATACTCTCAAAAATACCGAATTTCTGATACAATGCTCGGCAATGCTGATGCAATGCTGCACAACGACTCTTCAAAAGTCCTCACCGGAAGTTCGAAGCTCCTCATTTTTAATTCGAAAGAGCTCATAAAAAATTCGAAAGAGCACGTTTTTAATTTCAAATACCGGCGCAGAAAATTCTAAGCAGTTCATTTTTGATTAGAAGGAGTTCGTAGAAAATTCGAAGCTCCCCGTTTTGAAATCGAAGGCAGATGTAAGAAATTCGATTGAATTCATTTCAAATGCAAACACACTTGAAAACTTTGCGATGCAGTAATTTTTGTTTCAAAGACGTTTAAAGCCGGTAAAATTCAATATCTGCCCAAACTATATATTATAACTATACTATGTATAAAGCATTTACGCAGCAACATAGGAATCAGAGCAAAAAATAAATTTCTTGGGATTTCTCAAACCGAAAAAAATTTCCGGTCAAAGTTTTTAAAATCAGTTATTCACAGACATTTCAAATAATTTACTTTGAAATTTCCTTTCCAGGAATGAAGAGACAAAGCAATCTCCGAAATTGCTGCTAAATTTTCTCTCACCTGACATATCTTAAATCAGGAAATATGCTTTCCAATTGATTTCAGAACCCATTGAAATAATGGAGCATAATATCTTTTCTTAGGATTTTTTGCAGTGACTGCTTTTACAACCTTATCTGAAATACCGTTTGTGTTCTTAACTTCTAACCTGAAGATCTGATCTTCAGATTTTTTTATTAGTTCCATATTATTTTTGTATAATCCGTTCTTATCCTGCCATTCATATTTTTTATTTACATTCTTTAGATTAAAACCTGTATCATAAGCACCAGGATTTACCATTACAACAGGAATTTTAAAAGGTTTGAGTTCTCCTCTGAGAGAATAAGCCACATTCTCAAGTGCAAACTTACTCATTCCATAAGGAGCTAAAAAAGGTGTCGGTACTAAACCATACATTGAACCAATTATTACAACTCTTCCTTTTTTATTTTCTATCATTTTTCTAACGGCGATCTGTGTTAATTCGAGTGCTGCAAAGACGTTAGTTTCCATAACCTTCCTGACTCTGTCAATGTTTATTTCTATGAGAGGACCTGATTCACCAATGCCTGCATTGTTTACAAGAACATCAAGATCCCATTGTAATATTTTTTCGCGGTCAGTTTTTTCTGTGATATCAAGTTTCTCAACAAGATAATTATTCGGAAAGGATTTTAATTTTTCTTTAACTTCTGATACAGATTCTTCTTCATGAACAGTAACATATACAAAGTGACCTTTATTTAGAAGTTTAGTGGCAGCCTCAAATCCAATGCCTCCTTTGCAGCCGGTTATGAGAATTCTGAGCATAATTTTTTTGAATTTATATTTATAAATTTAAAAAAGAAAATAAACATATTATTACCATTTTGTTAGTAAATTCTGAAACTGTTTAAGCAGTTGCTAAAAAACACAATGAGTCAGATTGATATTCTGACTCACAATATTCTTTCTATACCGGCGAAATTATGATTTTGAATTTACAATAAATTTTATCAGTCAACTGACTTCTCACCAAAGACAGTAATACTATAGATCTTCGATTCTGAATTTTTATAGGATGCAGCTTCATCTTTGTTCAGATATTTACTAAGAATGTCATCCGGAATTGAAATAACTTTTTCCTTCTGTATTTGAATATTTCTGAATCCTGTCTTCTCTATCAGACTTACATATTCATTTTTCTGAATTGCTCCTGACACACAACCGGCATAAAACTCTGCTGCCTTCTGTATCTTTTGCGGAAGTTCGCCAATCAGTACAATATCGGATATACTAAAATGTCCGCCCGGCTTTAGCACTCTATACATTTCACTGAAAGCATTGAGTTTTTCAGGAACAAGATTCAGAACACAGTTGCTGACAACAACATCGACTGAATCATCATTCACAGGCAGATCTTCTATCTCCCCTTGTCTGAATTCAATATTATTAAAGTTCAGCTTCTCAGCATTTTCTCTCGCCTTAGCTATCATAGCATCTGAGAAATCAACACCGATCACTTTTCCTGCCTCACCTGTTTCAGACCTGGCAACAAAGCAGTCATTACCTGCACCAGATCCAAGGTCGAGGACTGTGTCACCTTTTTTTATTTTCGCAAACTGTGTCGGCAAACCGCAGCCAAGCCCAAGATCTGCATCGGGATTATAACCTTTAATTGATTCATAATCATCTGTCATGATGTTATAGACTTCATCAGAACATTCCCCCGCTCCGCAGCATGATGAAGCATTCATTTCACGGCTCTGCAGTGCGATCTTACTGTATTTCTGCTTTACCATTTCTTTTATCTCAGCAGAAGATTTATCCCGATTTGATAATTTTGTGGATTTTTCTGTAGCAGCATTTTCTGAACTGCTTTCAGTATCCGAACAGCAGTCCGGTCCGCAGCAGTCAGAATTATTACTTTCTGCTGCTTTAGTTGTTTCTGCTTTTTGTGTCATTAAATTTTCTATCATGATTTTATTATAAAATTTTTAATAAATTATTTTAGTTTATTTATTTCTGTTTTACCTCCGGATGATCAGTTCGGAGATTTTTATATTTCAATCCTGTACCTGTGTCAATAAAAAAAACTTCTCAAAACT
Organism: Ignavibacteria bacterium; assembly: GCA_035443185.1. GTDB lineage: Bacteria > Bacteroidota > Ignavibacteria > Tepidaquicellales > Tepidaquicellaceae > UBA2330. The sequence continues at coordinate 18,306 of DAORRV010000073.1, forward strand.
CTTTGCAAATTTCCTAAATACTTTCCTGTCGATACAGTAACAGGATTTCGTACCGTCTACAGTACCTTTGATAAGTCCTGCGTTCAGTAACTCCTTCAGATGCTGTGAGACGGTTGACTGCGCAAGAGGAAGTACTTCAACAATCTCCCCGCAGATACACATGTTTTTTTTTGCGATCTCTTTCATAATTGCTACCCGTGCAGGATGACTCATCGCCTTTGCAAAATCCGCAAGTTCTATTTCGCTTTTACTGAATTCATTTTTCTTATTTTGTGCCACTATTTTAATATTAAA
>DAORRV010000074.1:0-18173 GCA_035443185.1 Ignavibacteria bacterium
GGAATAAGGAGAGACGGAACACCATGGATTAATCCTTTGACCAATCAGATCACAACTTATGCATTCTTGGGTAACCCCGCTAATGGGACAGGTTGGAATCAGTCGGATGGTGATGACAGAAGATTTATGCAGTGCTCAGGTCCGCTGGAAGTACAACCAAACGACACACAATCCATTCTTGTCGCTCAGGTCATAGCCAAAGGATCAACAAACCTTGAAAGTGTGAGATCACTTTATCAGGCAGATGCACTTGCACAGAGGATCTTTGACAACAACTTCCAGGTACCGGACGCAGCTATATGTCCTACAGTCCTTCCATATGCTCCCGGAAACGGAAAAATTTATTTGTCATGGAATGATACCTGTGAAAAGATAACGATACCAAATAAATTATCCGGCGGATCATATAAATTCCAGGGATATAATATCTATGCTGTCCGTTCAGGAACCAACGGTTCAAATCTTACAGACAGAACTCTGATCGCTTCATTCGATCTTATAGACGGAATCGGCGATATCCGCGACAGTATATTCATTGAAGAATACGGTACCTATGTATATTACGTGGTCCAGAAAGGAAGTGACAACGGAATATCAAGATATATAGTAATCGACAAGGATTTCGTAAACAATGTCTTTTTAACAAGCGGAACTCCTTATAAATTTGCTGTAACGGCATATTATTATGATGCACTGGGCGGTCCATTCTCGGCACCAAAAGTGAATGAATCCCCAATAACATCATGTGTAATTACAGTAACACCTCAGGCACTGACCTCAGGTACGTCAGTGAGCTATGGAGTAGGTGATACGGTATATACAAATCAGCGTGATCTCGGAGTTCTGCCGTTAATAACCGAACCGTTGAATCTTGTAACGGCAGATTATACAACGACATACGGGGGTACTCCAGCAGTTCCGACCTGGTCACTAACGAAGACAGTTGGCAGCTCGACGTCGACACTTCTTGTAGATCAGAAGGACTTTTCAGGTAAGCAGGATACAGCTCAGACTATAGACGGATTCCTGATGGTTCATCAGACTATAAAGGATTCCGGTGTAGTAGTAGATCCGAATGATAATTTTTATGTAAGCAATAATATACCGACCTATACCAGATTACCGGGCTGGACATATGAGCCATCGGCAAATATATTCTTCCAGGGTCCTGATACGACAGCTATCATAACAGCAAAAGTAATCACGAACAGACAGTTTGACAGCCGATCATTGGGCATCAGTTTCCCGACACAAAACAGATTTAATAATCTCAGATCGCGTGTGAGAGCAAACGGAGCAGATCTAGTGACACCAACGACAGGAACGAACACCCTTCCAATCGGGGGACCATTAAGAACAGTTCAGTTTGTATTTGGAGAGACATCAAGGGCATACAGATATGCGCCAGCGACGAATGTACTTTTGACCGATACCAGTCTTGTTACAACTCCATATGTTGATATGGTGAATGTCCCGTTTGCAGTATATGAGAAAGATAATCTCAATGCAACCGGCAATGCACCGAGAAGACTTAATGTAGCCTTTATTGATGCAGATGCAGACGGCACATGGAATCCTGATGAGACAGGACTTGGCAGATATCAGTTCACATATGTTCTGACAACGGATTACAGCGAGACCCCGAATGCGAACTATGTAAGCCGAAGCGGTCAGCCGATCAATCCGGGTTCAGGAAATCCGACATTTGGATTCACGTCAATGGACGTAATGTATGCATGGCTACCAAGACTTGCAACAGCAGGCAGTACATGGAAACAAGGCGATCAGTTGACAGTTTACCCATACAGGATCACACGTCCTGAATTCACACCGGGCTTCCCGATAAAGTATTCATGGAGCATAATCGGTACACAGATAGCCAACAGTGAGCTTGCCTCAAGTGAGATGGGAAATGTTAAAGTATTTCCGAATCCATATTACGGCGGTCAGTCGTTAGAGACGGATCCATTTAACAGGTTCGTTTATTTCAGCAATCTTCCGAGTGTATGTAATATTTACATATATTCACTGAGCGGCACACTAGTCAGACAGATAGTAAGAAACAACTCAGATCCGAATAATTCACTGGAGCCATGGGACTTACAAAACTCCAATCAGATACCGGTAGCAAGCGGAATGTATGTAGTGTATGTGGACGCAGGTTCACTAGGCACAAAGACGCTTAAAGTAGCAATATTTACACCGGTAGAGAGAATACAAACATTCTAATAATAATTTTTCAGTGCCTGCTTTGCAGAGAAAGCAGAGCAGGTGCTAAAATTAAAAAAGATATTATAAACTAAGGAGTAATTAACATGAGAAATAAATACTTAAATATATTTGTGATCATACTGCTATTCTCGAGTGTCGCAGGTGTTTTTGCAGGTCCCAAGAATAAATACGGATTATCGGCAGCAACAGAACTATTGATCCCTGTAGGATCAAAAGCAACTGCGCTGGCGGGATCCAATATGGCAACAGTAACAGGACTTGAGGCAATATACTGGAATCCGTCGGGATTATCATCCCTGAGCGGTAAGACAGGAGAAGCAATGTTTTCCAATCAAATATATATCGCAGACATCGGCGTAAATTATTTTGCAGGCGCATATCAGATGCCGAATGTAGGAACATTTGCGCTGTCACTGAAAGCATTAAACTTTGGTGACATCGAAATAACAACGGTAGGAAGTCCAAACGGAACAGGTGAGGTTTATTCGCCAACGTTCCTGATCACAGGTCTGAGTTATGCCCGTGATATGACAGACAGAATATCGTTTGGAACCACAGCCAAAATAATCTATAACAAGATCACTGCAGAGACAGCAACGGGTCTTGCATTTGACTTTGGACTAAACTACAAGGTGACCGGAAGCGGACTGAGCTTTGGAGTTGCTCTTATGAACCTCGGACCAAGTATGACATTTACGGGACAGGATCTTGAGCAGTTCTATCAGCCAAACGGAACAATATCCGGAACACCGTCAGAGCCGAGAATGACAGAGCTGGCAGACTTTGAACTGCCGACTGCATTGTCGCTCGGATTAAGTTATGATTTCAGACTGGATAAGACAAACAGTCTTCTGGTACATGGAACTTTCCAGAATAACAGTTTCTCTACCGATGATTATAACTTAGGACTGGAGTACAGTTACAATAAATTAGTATATCTAAGAGCAGGGTATCAGATCACTGATGATCCATATGATCAGAGAGTGTTTACCGGTGGAAGCTTTGGTGCGGGATTTAATTATAACGCAAGTGCTTCCTTTAACATCGGATTTGATTATGCTTACAGAGTTACTGAAAACTTTGACGCCAATCAGTACTTTACTATACTGTTAGGTTTCTGAAATCAGATTATTAATTTTATTTCATTAAACAAAGGTAATCAATATATTTGATTACCTTTTTAATTTAAATCTTTTGAATCATTTAAATCTTAGAATGAAAATACTTTTATTTATATTTTTACTTCCAGTAATTTTTCTTGCAAACATTGCAGTTGCCGATAACATTTATTTTAACTTTGATTATGCATTATTCAGAGGTGAAGACAATAATTCCATCGTTGAAATATTTTATTCAGTTAATCAAACTTCACTTAAGCATGAAAAAAGTGAAACTGGTTTTGAGGGAGCTGCTATGATAAACATTTCGATACTTGATGTTTTAACTAATGAATTTGTAATATCAAATACTTATAAAACTCCATCGCTTTTAGCTGATACTTCAAATAAATCTTCTGCTCAGAAATTAGTCGGACAAGTTAATTATGTTTTGAAAGCAGGAAAGTACAAATTAAATATAACAGGGAGTGACTTTAATGATGAATCGAAACAGGATGTTTTTGAAGTTGAAATTAATGTTGAGCCGGACAAGATTAATTCTATATCAATGAGTGATATTGAGCTGGCTACAGACATTAAAAAATCAAATAACAATCAAAGTATTTTTTACAAAAACACCCTTGAAGTAATTCCTAATCCTTCCTCTCTCTATGGAATGAATCTTAAAGAAATGTTTTACTATGTCGAAATTTACGGACTGATTATTGAAAATATTTCGGATAATTATAAAATAGATTATTCTATTTTAAATCTAAACAATGATGTCCTGATCTCCCAGTTTAAAGATGCAAAAAGAAATGCTTCTGACAGGGTTGACTACGGAAAAATAAACATTGACAGCCTCAGCAGTGGTACCTATATTTTTAGAATAACAGTTTCTGATTCAACCAGAGTAGTATCAGTTAGTACAGAAAAAAAGTTTTATATATTTAATAATTCAGGTAATCAGGTAAAAACAGGAGAAGATGATTACCTAAGAAGTGAGTTTGCCCGTAAAGCCGAAAAGGAATTAGATGATGAATTCGATAAAATGAATTATCTTTTAACTGTTAAGCAGATTGATATTTATGACAGCTTTAAAAATCTTGAAGAAAAAAGAAAGTTTATTTATCTGTTCTGGAAATCAAAAGAATATGCAACCGGAATACCTTATGCAAAGATTAAGCTTGATTATTTTAGAAGGGTAGATGAGGCTGATAATAAATTTAAAGAATCTTACGGTGCAGGATGGAAAACAGACAGAGGAAGAATCTATATAATCTACGGAAAACCTGACGAGATCGAGCTGCATCCTTTTCAGGCGTCCACAAAAAGTTATCAGATATGGAAATATTATTCAGTAGAAGGAGGAGGAGATTGTATCTTTATTGAACTGCAGCCCGGTACGGATGTTTACTGGCTGGTTAGCAGCACATTCAGAACTGAATTGAGAAATGACAGATGGGAAGAACAGCTTGTTATAAATTAGATTAACATATGAATAAAAATGTTGGAATCGTAATAGTCTCTTTTTTATTTGCTCTGGTACTCTGGCTGTATCTGAATTTGAATCAGAGTTTTTCTCTTGACCTGTCAATTCCAGTAATAATAAATTCATCAAAAACTCAAGCCCTGGCTGAAGAAATCCCAAATAATATTGATGTAAAAATTAGAGGGAAAGGCTGGAACCTTTTGAATATTCTTATTTCACAAGATCTTGTTTATGATCTGGATATTTCAAAAATGAAAAAAGATTCTAAAATTATTACGGAACAATTTGTAAATGAAAGACTAAAACTTCAAACTGATATAACTGTGATCGATATTAATCCTGACACTATTGATATTAATTTTGATAAAGTATCAGAAAAAAAAGTACCTGTAAGAAATAACATTGTAGTAAATCTAAGAGATGGCTATAGTATAATTGGTGATGCAAAACTGAATCCCGATTCTGTTTCAATTAAAGGAGCTTCATATCTTTTGAACAAAATAAAATATATACCCACAGTTACGAAGGTTTTTAATAATGTGAATTCAAATATAAGCGGTACGATTACTCTAAAAGATACACTTCAGAATTTATTGAAAGTTGAAAAATCATCAGTGGATTTTTTTATAAAAGTTCAGCTATCTGCTGAGAAAAATTATGAAGACATTGAAGTAAAAATTTTAAACGTACCTGAAGATAAAGAAGTACTTTTGATTCCTCCAAAGATAACGATTTCCATCAGAGGTGGCGTCGAAGAATTAACAAGTATTTCCGCCTCTGAACTGATTCCAAATATTGAATATAATAGTATTGAAGAAGATACTCTTGGTTTTATAATTCCAGAACTAGTGCTTCCTGAAAATACAAATCTTATGAAAATAGAACCTCAAAAACTTCAATACATAATAAAGAAAAAACAAGAAAATTGATTGAGTATTTAAAGACAGAACTCCGCAGTTTATTTTCAGAAATTAAAAAACTGGATTTCAAAGTAACATATATCTTTGTTTCAATTGCGATAATTATTTTTCTGTCAATTGCACTGGCTTCACCAAATTTTTATTATCAGAATGTCGGAAAGGACAGACTGCTTTCAAGGATCTATTGGTTTCTGACTGACGGATCGATCATGTTCCTGTTGCCGCTGCTTTCAATAAAATTTATATTCAAAGAAAACCTGAAGGAGTACGGCTTTACTTGGGGTGATAAAAAGTTTGGATTTATAACTTCCGGAATTTTTCTGATTGCTATGCTGATAACTGTATGGATCGTTTCGGGTTCACCTGATTTTGCTTCAGCTTACCCGCAGGGAGGATCAAGAGTCAGCGAAAGTTTTGGAATGTTTATTATTTATGAATTATGCATTCTTGTATATATGCTCGGATGGGAATTTATGTGGAGAGGTTATACTCTATTTGGATTAAAACCAAAGTTCGGATATTACTCTGTCTTTATACAGATGATCCCTTTTTTTATTTTGCATAAAGGAAAACCTGAATTAGAATTATTTGCATCTATTTTTGCCGGACTTATACTTGGTGTGCAGGCGCTTCGAAGCGGATCATTTCTGTATGCCTGGATACTGCATTGGCTTGTGATGCTTTCAATTGATAGTATTTCAGTTTTAAGATCCGGAAAAAATATCTACGGAATCGGTATTGACGATTTTTTTAATTTAATTTTAAGATAAATAAATTATGAAACTTTCAGTAAATATAGATCACGTCGCTACATTACGTGAAGCACGAGGTGAGATTGAACCTGATCCGGTCATTGCAGCAGGCATTTGTGAAATTGCAGGTGCTGAAGGAATTGTTTGCCACCTCCGGGAAGACAGAAGGCATATCAATGACAGAGATCTTAGACTTCTAAAGGAAACTGTACAGACCAAACTCGATCTGGAAATGGCAGCAACAGATGAAATGCTTAAGATTGCAATTGAAACACTTCCGGAAATTGTTACTCTCGTTCCTGAAAAAAGAAGTGAACTCACTACAGAAGGAGGTTTGAATCTTGCATCAGATATGCAGAGGTATAAAGATTTTATTTCTGAACTCAAATCCAAAGACATTATTGTAAGCCTCTTTATTGATCCCGATCCTGTGAACATTGATTATGCAATCGAATTATCAGCCGATATGATCGAGATTCATACAGGAAAATATGCAAACATGAGATCTGAAAAAGATATTCTCATGGAACTCAGTAAGATAGCAAGTATCTCATCACTTGCATCGGAGCAGGGACTTATCGTTACTGCCGGTCATGGATTGAATTATAAAAACATTATTCCGATCACAAATATTTCTGAAATAAGTGAAGTAAGTATAGGACATTCTCTGATCTCAAGAGCTGTATTTACAGGACTTCATAAAGCAGTAGAAGATATGCTGCTGCTCATAAACAGAAATTAATCATAACCAAATTCACAAGTACATTGAGCGAATTAAAAGCCAAAAGTTTAGTAAAAGAATATAAAAAAAGAAGGGTTGTTGATAAAGTTTCCATTGAGCTTAAGCAAGGCGAGATAGCCGGTTTGCTTGGTCCAAACGGTGCAGGAAAAACAACTACATTTTATATGATCTGCGGGATGATCAAGCCTGATGAAGGTGAGATTGAAATTGATAAAGAAATCGTAACGGATTTTCCAATGTATAAAAGGGCTAATCTTGGAATTGGTTATCTTCCTCAGGAAGCATCGGTTTTTAGAAATATGACAGTCAGAGAAAATATTTTGTCAATACTTCAGTTTAAAAAGCTTGATAAAGATGAAAGGGAATCTAAATGTGAAAGTCTTCTAAAAGATTTCAATATTACAAAAATTGCTGACTCAAAAGGATATGTACTCTCTGGCGGTGAAAGAAGGAGAACTGAAATTGCAAGGTGTCTTGCGTCTGAGCCAAAATTTATTTTACTGGATGAACCCTTTGCAGGTATAGATCCGATCGCGTCAGAGGAAATTATGAAACTCGTTGCAAATCTTAAGACAAGAGGTATCGGAATTCTCATCACTGATCATAATGTCCATGAAACACTTTCCATAGTTGACAGAGCCTATATTTTAATTGAAGGGAAAATATTCAGATCGGGATCTGCAGAGACTCTTGCTAATGATGAACTCGTTAGAAAACATTACCTGGGTGAAAATTTTAATCTCGACAGATATATCCATAAAGTAGAGTAAAACTCAATTTCATTTTTTAAAAAAAATATCAGTCAGTTTTAGAAGGAGCAGATTTCTTCTCTGTTAATTTAGTATCGGATTTTGATGATGTATTTTCGGAAGTTGGTTTTGAACTTACTTTGACGTCCGCTTTTGTTTCAGACGGTTCTGTTTTTTCTTTATCTTTTACAGTAGTATTTTTTGTTGTAGAAGATGCACTCTCAGCAGGTTTATTTTTATAATCGGTAAGATAAAAACCTGTCCCTTTGAAAATCAATCCGCTGCCCGCACCGATAAGTCTCTTCAAAGTTTCTTTGCCGCATTCAGGGCATTTGGTAAGCTTTGCATCTTTCATCGACTGAAACTCTTCAAAGAAATGACCGCAGTCATCGCATCTGTAATCGTAAGTTGGCATCTTATATTTTTAAAAATTCTTTCTTTGCTTTTTCAAATTCTTCATTTGTGATCAATCCTTCATCTAATGCTTCTTTAAATTCTTTTAGTCTGTTTTTACTTACACCTGCATTATCAGAAATTGTAATTTCGGATTTATCAGAAGTTAAAGCATCTCTTTCCGCATCTGATAAAATTTCATTCACTCTGAGTACCCTCTTCCCGCCATCTCCGATTAACCTGGAGTAAGAATCGGGATTTCTTTTAAATGAAATTACTTTATCAACAAACTGGTCTTTATCTTTTAATGAAATTTTATTCTCGATCTCTCTCGATAAATTTCTTAATATGGAATATTGATATGTCTCAACTTTTCTTTTTGCATCTCCTGAAATTTCATACTCTACAGGTTTGTAAATTTCATCATAGTAATATTCGTAAATTGCCAGCATCTCTGCAAGTTTGTTTGCTTTGAAAAATTTATCCTGCACAGCTTCTGCATCTTTCAGTATCCTATAACGCATTGCGTCTTTACCCTGCTCTTCAAATAATCTGTTGATAAGTCTGGTCTCGACTCCAAGCTGCTCTACACGTTTTACAGTTATACCTTCCTGTTTTGTATATTTGTAAATGGCTTTTGAAGTTTCTGTTTCGGGAATAACATCAAATATTCCAAAGATCAAACCAAGCAAATAAGCTTTGTATGCCTCATCTAATCTTACTTTCTCATCATCATTCAAAGGAATAATGTCGTTGTAGATAAAATAATTTTTATTGATATGAAGATCTACATTGTGATTTTGTGAAAGCTGTTTGTAATAAGGCTTCATCTCTTCAGCGATCGTGTAAGAATAAAACAAAGGAAATCCTGCCCACTCTGAATAAAATGTGATGGAAGAATTATCAGCGGAATCTTTGAATTCAACTGATGAACCTGCAATAGATTGTATCAGTGTCTGAAATTTTTTGAATGAAGGAGTATTCGTTTTTATCCCGATGTAAAATTTCTTTGCTGACTCATCCAGCTTAAAGCTTCCCGGAATTTCTCTCGTCCGCATCCATGGAAATGCCTGATTGAACATTCCTCTTATTTTAGACTCACTCCTGATCGAATCTTTTTCAAATAATATATCAGTAATATTGTAATCTTCTCTGATATTTTCAAACTGCTTTCTTGCAAAGCTCAGCATCTTTGATTCAATAAGCTTTGCATCTCTTTCTCTTAAAATATTTACAATGTCCGTGACATCTGATGCGCCAAGATCTTTTAAAAGTTTATTCGAAAGATTTTTAATATTCTCAAATGCAGTTTGTCCCGTGCCGATATATTTTACATAATATTCATTGCTCACTTCATCGGGCTCATATACCATCAAATTAAAACTGGTTTCCTGTTTTTGTATAAAATGATTAAACTTCTGTCTGAAATTATTTTTAAGCGTTCCGAGATTACCTGTGAGTTTATTCAGATCGGGGATAAGTCCGGTCGAAATGATCCTGTCATTGGCTGTCTTTTCTTTTGTTTCAATCAAAGATAAAATTCTCAGACATATCTCCCGCGCATAATATCTTGACTTAAGTTTGATCAGAGTATTGTAATAATCTTCCATTACATTCAGAACTTTTTCCAGACTGCCTGACATTGCTGACTTTTTCAGCACATTGAATTTAGTTCTTGTCTCGTCTTCTTTAAGCTCCTGAAATCTTCTTCTGAATTCTGCATCTAATTTTGTAGCAAGTGACTGAAGATCTTTAATTTCTTTTTCATACTTTGGAATGTAATCAAAATTTCCGTCTGTCAATATGAACTGTAATCTGTGAAGAAGATTGATCGCATAAAAAACTCCTCTGGTGGAATCATTCACGAGAGCATTGATCTTTCTCTCAAGCTGACCGATCGTATTTCTTTCCCTGTCACCTATAAGATTCTGAATATCCTTTGTTCTGTTTGAATGGATCTGTGAAAAGAACATTCCCTGTCTGTTCACATCATTATCATCTTTGAAGTTTGTATCAAACTTCATCTTCTCATTCAAAAGATAAGAAGACCATGTCGAGCCGCGTTTTCCGCTCACAAGGTCATTCTGTATAGTAGTAAGGAAAGTTTTTATGTTAGATTGCAGCGAGGTTTTTTCACCTGATTTGTATAGTGAATCAAGAAGCTGAAATTTATTTTTGGATTCAAGCAGTCCAAGCTCAGGAAGAAATTCGTTGATAAGATATCCATCGACTTCGCTTTGTGAACCTTCGGCATAGGTCAGATAATAATTTATTATTTCCTCGCATAATTTATATGCACATGAAATTATTATCCTGTCCACAGGTATTGAAATTGTCGCCTGTCCAAGTGCTGAATATTTTCTTGAATATGTATTGTCTGTTACTGAATTATCATCCGGCCAGAGTCTTTGCTTGTACTGAACAAGGTTTACCCTTACACCTCTTTTGTAATTTGCAAAATCGGAATTTGAAAAATCCTGAAAGATAGTGTCAGCAAGCATTTTGTAAATGTCTCTGTTATTCTGATCCGAGAGGGAAAGGTTTTTTGCATTCTCTCCGTCTATTATATAAGTGTCGTCAAATACACCCGGCTGAAATTTATGCGGTTCATTTTTTTTCCATGATACCTCAAACGTATTCATAAGATTGTAATGCTCTAATTCTTTGAGAGCTGCATATCCGTTTGCGAATACTCTTTCTTTTCCGTAGGATTGAAAAATTTTCGGAAGCACCACGTAAGCCGTTGATACTGCCTGATTTCTGAAAATACTTCTGATAAGAAATCCCATGTCAAGGATCATTCCGGAGCCTGTACCGCCGCTAAGAGAAGTTACAACATAAACATTTATCTTATCGGTATTTACATTTTTTATCTTATGATTTTCTTTAACTATATTAATGGATTTCGAATCGGTGATCCTTGATTTTGCGGCAGTGAGCTTTGAAACTATCTCATCGTAATTGTGAAAAAAAGCAAGTCTGGCAGCGGGTCTGATCTGACCTGCGCCTGTATTCATAGTCCCCAGCTTAGCGATCTCACCGGTCGTGCTGAGCCATTCTTTAATATGAGGAACGTCTTGAATTCTGTAAATATAATCCGAAGGATTTACCGGATGAAAGATTTTTTCCGCCGGCTGAAAATCAATTTCATTTATTAAATAATCTCTTTCTCTGGCAATGCCGCTTTCTTCCGAAGGGGCATTGTCAGTATCTATATAAAGATATGATATAATAGGGAAGTCATTTATAGATCCGTACTTTTCTACGAATTGTCTTCTGATCCTGAGAAGAGTTTCTTTACCGGTACCGCCAAGTCCAATGAGAATTGTCGGCATTAGTTCCTGAGTCTTCAGCTCAAGTTTTTCCTTTGCAGAAATATCCATTATAAGATCAGAGTCTTTCTTTTCCTGACCTGTATTTAATTTACCTTCCATCTGTTATTTATAAATCTCTTTTAAAATTAATTATAACTCTACTACGCTTTCACCACCGTCCAGATTTATTATGTTTCCTGTCATCCAGTGTGAATCATTTTTGTAATTATCTACTATAAACTCTGCTACTTCTTCTACTTTAGTAAGCCTGTGTTCAGGATTCCTTTGAATTGCATTAGCTACAATATTCTCACTCTTTGGAATTTTCGACAAAGCCGGAGTAGCTGTAACTCCTGCTCTTATTGCATTTGCAGAAATACCCATGCTGCCAAGTTCCATTGCAAATTGTCTTATATAAGACTCGAGACATGCTTTAGCCGCAGAAACTGCACCATAAAATTCGATCTGTCTCTGTCCGCCTGATGAAGTCATAGCGTAGATCTTTCCGCCTCTGTGCATCAGACCTTCACGGATCACGTCCTGAGTCCAGTAAACAAGACTGTTTGCCATTACATCCAGTGTCATTTCTATTTGCTTCTGATTTATCATTTCAGAAGATTCTTTTGCTATGAAATGTTTTAATGTTCCAAAAGCCAGTGAATGTAATAAAACTTTTAGTTCAGGGTCTTCCTGTTTTGAAAATATTTCTTTAATATTATTTATAACATCTGTTCTCTTACCTGAATCAGCAGCATTTACATTATAAAAATGAACATCAACATTGTAAGACTTTAACTCTTCCTTTAAATTTTCTACATCGGGCATCGTAGTCGATCTGTCTAAATGGACACCGATAATATTTACTCCTGATTTTGCAAGTCCGACAGCAATGGCTTTGCCAAACCCGCTCGATGATCCAAGTATTAAAGCATATAGTTTTTTCATAATAATATTTTACGGAAAATATACAAAAGTTTAGAAAATTATTTGGATTTGACTGCTATTATAGTCATTATCAAACTTATTATAAATAGAAAAATCATCACAATCATAAACGATGGATAGGTCCAGAATGCTGCTACTATTCCCCATACAATGAATAACCAGATAATTGAGACAATAAAGAATAAATTCCAGCTCAGCAACAAAGACTGACGTGTTGATTTTTTTTTGTGAAATGTTTTGAAAAGATTTATTACAAATATAAAAAAGAATAGACCAAGTCCTAAAACTGACAACAAGATATATATAAAAAGTTTTGTGTTTGTCAGAGTATTTTCATCCTCTGTTTCAGTAACTACAGAATCAATTTTAGTAACTGTATCATCCTGAATGTAGGTCTCAATTTTTTCCGCAGAAGAAGTATCAATCGGAAGTGTATTCTGTGTTCCCTGTGTACTGGTATTATTCTTTAATGAATCAGAATTTACTGTAGTGTCAACATTCTGCTGAACGCCTGCAGTATGTTTCGGAGCAGCATATGTCCCTGTATTTATAAGAAATAAAGAAACAAAAATTATGAGTTTGAAAAATGTTTTCAATTATATTGATTAATCTTTTTTTAAATTATCAATGAATCCCGTATCAAAGTCATTGTTGATGAAACTATCATTATGCATCATCATCTGATGAAATGGAATTGTCGTATGGATACCTTCAATAATAAATTCATCAAGAGCACGGGACATTTTTTTGATCGCTTCATTTCTGTCGTTAGCATGTACAATAAGTTTCCCGATCATTGAATCATAGTACGGAGGAATTGCATATCCGTTATAGCAGTGTGTATCTACTCTTACCCCTATACCACCCGGCTGATTAAATGCAGTTATTGTACCCGGTGACGGTCTGAAATTATTCGCAGGATCTTCGGCATTGATTCGGCATTCAATAGAATGTCCTGTCATGTTGATCTTTTTCTTACTTAATTTTTTATTATCAGCAATCCTTATCTGCTCTCTTATTAAGTCAATACCTGTTATAGCTTCAGTCACAGGATGTTCAACCTGGATTCTTGTATTCATTTCCATGAAATAAAAATTCTTATCTTTATCCACTAGAAATTCTATTGTACCTGCACCAATATAATTAACAGACTTCGCACCAAGTACTGCTGCTGCTGACATTCTTGCTCTTAACCCGTTATCAATAAAAGGGGAAGGAGATTCCTCTATCAGCTTCTGATGTCTTCTCTGAATGGAACAGTCTCTTTCTCCAAGTGAAATTACATTACCAAATTTATCTCCAAGTACCTGTATCTCAATGTGTCTTGGCTTATCTATATATTTTTCTAAATACACATCGTCATTTCCAAACGAACTCATAGCTTCAGATTTTGCAGTATTGTATGCACTTTCGATCTCGCTTATATTTCTCACAATTCTCATTCCCTTACCGCCGCCTCCTGCTGAAGCTTTGATCATTACAGGTACACCAATCTTTTTTATAAGCTTGGTTGCTTCCTCAAGATCTTTAACTACTCCGTCACTGCCAGGAACTACAGGTACTCCCGCTGCTCTCATTGTATCTTTTGCGAGAGATTTGTTTCCCATTGATGTGATCATATCCGGAAGGGGACCAATGAAATTAATTTTCGAATCTAAACAGATCTCAGCAAACCCTGCATTCTCCGCAAGAAATCCATATCCCGGATGTATTGCATCTGCATTAGTGATCGATGCTGCTGACATTATTCTTGGAATGTTTAAATAGCTTTCCTTTGAAAGTGGTGAACCAATACAAACTGCTTCGTCTGCAAATTTTACATGCAGAGAATTTTTATCTGCATCTGAATAAACAGCTACTGTCTTAATATCCATCTCTTTACAGGTCCTGATAATTCTTAAAGCTATTTCACCTCTGTTTGCTATTAATAATTTTTTTATCATTTATGTTTCTTCTATGTTTCTTCATTTTAAAAAAAGGGAAGGCTCGCAAAACGGAAAAATTATTCTATCTCTATCAAAAACAACGGTTGATTATATTCCACCGGTTGAGCGTTTTCTACAAGTATTTTTATAATTTTTCCTGAAACTTCTGATTCAATTTCATTCATAAGTTTCATTGCTTCAATGATACAAAGAACTGAACCTTCAGAAACGGATTTTCCGACACTTACATATGAATCTGCATCGGGAGAAGGTGATCTGTAAAATGTACCAACCATTGGGGAGTTTACTTCGACTAATTTACTATTTTTTAAAGTCTCGGTCTGCGGCATTTCCTGAATGTTCTGATCAGACTTTGATTCAGATTCCTGCTGCTGCATTGCAGGCATAAAATTCATTGAAGAAATATCAAATGGCTGTGATGCCATTGCTATCTTATTTTTTGGTTTTGACAATCTTAATCTGGATCCTTCTTCCTGTACTTCAAATTCAGAAATGTTGCTCGAATCAAGAATTTTTATAAGTTTCTTTAAATAGTTAAGATCTAATTTCATAATGTTTTTAAAATTTATTGATTATAATTTGGCTCTTTCAATATAGTCGCCTGTTCTTGAATCTACTTTTAGCACATCACCTTCATTAATAAATAAAGGTGCGTTTACAGTTGCTCCGGTTTCTAATTCTACAGGCTTAGTTGCTCCTGTTGCAGTATCACCTTTTACTCCAGGAGGAGCTGAAATTACTTTCAGAAAAACATGCGGGGGAATTTCGATTGACAGCGGATTAGAATTATGAAACATGATCTGTACAATCTCACCTTCTTTAAGATAATTCCCACCCTTTCCAATAATATCTCCGGCAATTGTTACTTGTTCAAAAGTCTCATTTTCCATAAACACATAATCTTCACCGTCTTTGTATAAATACTGATAATTTCCGGTATCCAGTCTTTCAAGCTGAATAGATTCACCGGATCGGAATCTGTTTTCCATTGTCTTGCCGTTTTTCAGATTTTTTAATTTAACCTGATAAAAAGCGCGAAGATTACCCGGAGTTCTGTGCTCTACGGAAATAACTGAATGTAGTTCATTATTAAAATTAATTATAACACCGTTTTTTAGATCTGAGGTTGAAGCCATTTATTATTTTATAAATATTTTATTCGAAAAATTTATACAAAATAGCTAATTAACCATTTAAAAACAATTTACAGTTTCAAACCGTTTTTCATCATTTTCTATAAAAATAATTAAATTTATTGAAGTTTTTTACACATTTTTATAAAAAACTGTTATTTTTTTAAAATTAACTCACCCGAGTTCTGCATTATTTGCTTTCAAAATCAAAGAAAGTTGTCCAATATGCATCGGTTCGTGTCTGATTGCATGCATAATCAAAGTTTTTTTTGATTTTGAACCGCCGATTGTGAAATTAAAATAATTATCTTTTTCTAAATCTTCGTCACTTAGTCCCCGAATTATTTCCATAGCTTTTAAATGTACTAATTCGGATTGTTTTTGAATCTCTTCAAGCGAAGGCGGAGATTCGATCGATTTTGGATCTGAGTCATAAGCAAACTTTTCCAGCCAGTCAATCTCCATATCCTGATCAGCAATTCCCTGTATTATCAGAGAATGTTCTGTCCATACAAGATGGGCAAAAAGCCAGTAAGCATTGTTGATATCAACGTTGTCAATTTTATGTTCGGTCATATACTGGCTGTCGTCTAATTTGGAAAAATAAAATTTGGTAAGATTTCTGACACATTCAAAAGTATCGGCAAGTGTATTTGCAGTTAAATTATTCATGATTTGAATATTAAAAATTTTCCTAAAACTATGTAAAATTGATTTAATATTAAAGGTTTTAAATTGATTCTGAAAAGCGATTTGAGTAATTTACAACTGCATTTTTTATAAATTTAAAGAGTAATGGAGGTAATTTAATGGCTTTAAAAGTCGGTATAAATGGTTTTGGAAGAATAGGAAGATTAGTTCTTAGAAGAATGTTGGCAGAAGGTGGATTTGATATAGTAGGAATAAATGATCTTACGGATAACAAAACTTTAGCCCATTTATTTAAATATGATTCGATCCACGGAAGATTTAACGGAGATGTAAAATTAACGGAAAATGGTATGAGCATAAACGGAGATGAGATCAAGATCACGTCAGAAAAGGATCCGACAAAACTCGGCTGGGGAGATCTTGGAACAGATGTCGTGATCGAATCGACAGGTGTATTTACTTCAAAAGAAAAACTTAAACTTCATCTTGATGCAGGAGCAAAAAAAGTCATACTTACAGCACCTGCTAAAGATCAGCTCGATGCTACAGTTGTACTCGGTGTAAATGATTCTGTGTTAACTCCTGACATGAAGATCGTTTCAAATGCTTCATGTACAACTAACTGTCTTGCACCAATGGTGAAAGTTTTAGATGACAATTTCAAGATCGTAAAAGGTTTTATGACAACTATTCATTCTTATACAAATGATCAGGGCTTACTCGATCAGCCTCACAGTGATCTCCGCAGAGCCAGAGCCGGCGCGATTAATATCATTCCTACATCGACCGGTGCAGCAAAAGCAGTCGGCGAAGTACTTCCTCATATCAAAGGAAAGCTCGACGGATTCGCGCTGAGAGTTCCGACTCCTGATGGATCACTTACTGATTTTGTATGCGTTACAGAAAAGGAAACTACAAAAGAAGAAGTAAATGCAGCAATGAAAAAGGCTTCTGAAAATGAAATGAAAGGGATCCTTGAATATACTGAAGATCCAATAGTTTCAAGCGATATAGTAGGAAATTCCAGTTCATGCATATTTGATTCTCTCTCAACAATGGTCAGCGGAAATCTCGTAAAGGTAATTGGTTGGTATGATAATGAGTGGGGCTATAGCTGCAGAGTAGTTGACCTGATCAAAAAAATATCTTAATTTTAAAAAATATTTTAAAATAAAAATATGGATACTGCATTTTTAGTTATCAGTCTTTTTTTACCCCGGACTACACTTATAATATATTATCTTTTTTTACAGATTCCAATGAATACAGTACCATTCATAGGCGATATACTCTTGACGGTTTTTATTCCGCGCGCACTGATTGTGATTTACATAGCACAGAATCTGGGAACAGATTCACCCTGGTTTTGGATACATCTTGTAACAGCAGTGCTTGTTTATTTCGGCGGCGGGAAGAAGTATAAGGATTACAGAAGAAAATAATTTTAAGATGTGTTTTTTTATTTTAATTAAGACCGTTTCTGATTTTATTTTCATTAAGATATTTTTGAATTTTTAAAAAAGTACAAGTTTAAGGACTTGAATAACTATGATTATAAAATTATTTTTGTAACGTTTGCGGGAATAGCTCAGCTGGTAGAGCGCAACCTTGCCAAGGTTGAAGTCGCGGGTTCGAGTCCCGTTTCCCGCTCTTTTCTTTTTATGTTCGTTCGTATATGTTATTTTCATATTCAGCTTTAATAATTTGAAATGATTGAACATTTAAAGTTCGAAATTTAAAATTAAATTTGGTGTGGTACCCAAGTGGCTTAAGGGGAAAGTCTGCAAAACTTTTATTCGACAGTTCG
>DAORRV010000075.1:0-18163 GCA_035443185.1 Ignavibacteria bacterium
ACTTCGGTGATGCATCTGTTCTTGGATCATCCTGAGTAGAATATCCATAGATCAGGAATGTTGCTAGTAAAACCGGTAGAATGTAAATCAATAATTTTGATCTCATTTTTTTCTCCTATTTGTTTAATTTGTTAAAAAAAAATACTTTTTTATAAAATCTTATAAATAAAATACTACAAAGATTTCTCTTTTTCAGCAGTATTTAATTGTATTAATTTACTTTAAATTTTTATAAAGTTATTTATTATTTTTTCCATTGTCAATTTATAAATTGTGGTTAATCAGATTTATATATAATTGTTTGAATAAAATTAATTTAATTAATATTTATTAAGATTTGTATCATTTGTAAATTGAATATAAAACTCTAAAAATCTATTTTGATAATAATCAAAAATATGAAAATAGTTAAGTGTTTTTTTTACGCTGTCATTATTGTATTTCCATTAATGACGGTTTTTTTATCCTGCGATAAAAATGAAGAGAATCAGTATACTCCTCCCGAAGACGAAATATCTGTAGATAAAGAAAAGGAACTCCGTGAGAGAGAAGAGTTTGAAAGACTTAAAAGACTTCAGGATGGAATTTCTGATTCCTCAGGATTAAGTTCTGATTCATTATTGAATGCAGTAGATTCAGCAAAAATTGTTTCAGATTCCCTTGCAAAAATCAGGACACAGGAAGAAAAAAAAAGAATGGTTCAAAAAGAAAAAGAATTGAACAAGAGGCTTGATAATCCTCGGATTGCAATTACAGATTATCTGGAATTTCTTAAAAGAGGCACCAGCGAAGGTGGAGATTTTGAAAATAATATGAAAAAGGCAGATGCTCAATGGCAGAACGGAAACCTGAAAAGATTCACAGCAAATTATAAAAACACAAAAAAAATTGTTACACTTGATGAACCTAAAGTAGTTTCACAAGATGGTAACAATGCTGAGGTCGAAGTAAGAATTAAAAAAACAGATATTGTAAATGATAAGGAAGTCGAAACTGAAATGACAGTAAAATATTTCCTCATTGCTGACAGCAATGGAAAATGGAAAATCAAAAATAATACAGTAATTAAAAAATAAAATAATAAATGAGCATATTAGTAAACAGTAACACTAAATTAGTAGTACAGGGAATTACAGGTTCTGAAGGAACATTCCACACAAATCAAATGATGGAATACGGTACAAATGTAGTAGCAGGTGTAACACCCGGAAAAGGCGGAACCAGTTTTAAGTCCGATAAAAACAAATCCGTACCTATTTTTAATTCAGTAAAAGAAGCTGTTAAAAAAACAAAAGCTGACGCATCTGTAATTTTTGTACCGGCACCTTTTGCAGCCGATGCAATAATGGAAGCAGCCGATGCAGGCATAAATGTTATTGTCTGTATTACTGAAGGCATTCCTACAAATGATATGATAAAAGCATACGATTATGTAAAAAATAAGAATACTGATTCACACAGTGTAAGATTTATCGGTCCAAACTGTCCGGGGATCATTACACCTGACGAATGTAAGATCGGTATCATGCCGGGATTTATTCATAAAAAAGGAAAGGTCGGACTTATTTCAAGAAGCGGAACATTAACTTATGAAGCTGTGTGGCAGTTGACAAATCTTGGTATAGGTCAATCTACATGTATAGGTATTGGCGGAGATCCTGTAATTGGCACGAGATTCCTTGATGCAGTTAAATTATTTAACGAAGATAAAAACACAGAAGCAATTTTAATGATCGGTGAAATAGGCGGTAATGCAGAAGAAGAAGCTGCATATTATATTAAAGCAAATGTAAAGAAACCGGTGATTGGATTTATTGCCGGAAGAACTGCTCCTCCGGGAAGAAGAATGGGGCATGCAGGTGCTATAATCTTAGGCGGTAAAGGAACTGCAGATGAAAAAATTAAAATTATGAAAAGCTGCGGAATTTCCATTGCAGACTCACCTGCTGATATCGGAGTTACTGTAAAAAAAGCTATTGAGAAATCTAAAAAATCTAAATCTGCAAAATCAGTTTCTGAGAAAAAACCTTTGGTTAAAAAAAATAATTCAGCTAAAACAGCAGTAAAAAAACAGACTGTGAAAAAATCTACATCTAAGAAGAAAGTATCTTTAAAATAATTTCTGTAAATTGACAAAGATCAGAATAAATAATGCAAAGTTTTTTTCTTATCACGGAGTTTTAGATTATGAAAAAGAATATGGAAATGAATTTGAAGTTGACATCGAAATGGAATGTGAACTTCCTGATCTTTCTTTAAGCGATGATCTGAGTCTGACAGTTAACTATCTGGAGGTTTACAACATGGTCAGAGTAATATTCATGGAAAATAAATACGATCTCATAGAGACTTTAAATATTCAAATTTGTAAAATGATATTAAAAAATTTTCCGCTGGTTAGCTCAGTTGAAGTAAAAATAAGAAAACCAAATGCCCCGTTAGGCATAATTGATTCTGTTGAGATAGTTAATAATTTAAAAAGATCAGTCTAATTTATGAAAACTAAAAATATTGCTTATCTTGGTCTGGGATCAAACATCGGCGAAAGGATATCATATATTCAAAGAGTTATTACAGAACTGAATGATTCACGAAACATTAATATTTTAAAAGAATCTTCAATCTTTGAAACTGAACCCTGGGGTAATATTGATCAGGACAATTATCTTAATTCCGTTCTGAAGATTGAAACTGATCTTGGTCCAATGGAATTACTTTTGGAATTAAAGTCTCTTGAAAAAAAGATTGGCAGATCCGAAAGCAAAAAATGGTCCGAAAGAGAAATTGATATTGATATTCTTTTTTACGGAGATCTTGTCATTCAGAATGAAAATATAAAGATTCCTCATTCGCTCATTGAAGAAAGAAAATTTGTATTAGTACCTCTTGCGGAAATAGCGCCGGAATTTATTCATCCTGTTTTAAATAAATCTGCTGTACAGCTTCTATCCGATTCAAAAGACAATCTCAAGGTCAGCCCGTACTGTATTTTAAAATCTGAAGCCTGACAAATATGTCATCTGAACAGAAGATCAGATATATTGCAATTGAAGGTGTCATAGGAGCGGGAAAAACTTCCCTGGCTAAGAAACTTTCTGAAAGACTAAATGCAAAATTGATTCTTGAAAATTTCGAAGACAACCCGTTTCTTGAAAAATTTTATCATGATCCTTCAGGTTATGCATTTCACACCCAGATGTATTTCTTAATGAGCCGATACAAACAGCTTCAGGAAGTAAAACAGACTGATATGTTTCATGATTTTTTTATTGCTGATTATATTTTTGAGAAAGATAAGATATTTGCATATCTCAACCTTCAGGATGATGAACTGAAATTATACGAAAAGATCGTAACTCTCATAGAAAAAAATATTGTTGTACCTGATCTTATCATTTATCTTCAATCTACTCTTGAAAGACTTATGAAAAATATTAAACACAGGGACAGAGATATAGAGAAGGAGATCAAAGAAGATTATATTAAAGATCTTAATGAAGGATACAATCACTTTTTCTTCAGATATAAATCTACTAAAGTTCTGATAGTAAATTCTGCCGAAATTGATTTTGTTCATAATGAAAAAGATTTTGAAAATCTGATATCTGAAATTTTAAAACCTGAACATTCTGCTATAGAATTTTATAATCCGGGATCTGCAAACATAGCGCATTAAAAATGATCAAAACAATAATAATATTCATTATAATATTTATTTTACTTTCAGTAGTAAAAACCTTTTTTAAAATGTCGCGTCTTAAATCCGGAAGCAACAAAAATGTTAATACCGGTAATAAAAAATCTGACAGTAAAAAAGATGACGGTAATATTGTAGATGCAAAATATGAAGAAATAAATTAAATCTGATATGTTAAAATTTTTTCTGAAATCATCAGGGAAGTTTGATCCGAAAATACTCTCTCCGGAAAAAGTAAAAAATATTTTAATAGTCAGACAACACAATCAGCTTGGAGACATGCTTTGTTCTGTACCACTGTTTGCAGCCATTCGAAAAAAATATCCTGAAGCTCATATTACATTAGTTGCTTCCCCTATTAATTATGAAATACTTTTCAGTGATATTAATCCTTATATAAACAAAGTTATAACATACCGAAAAGCTCCTCTTAAAAAACTGATCGAGTTTTATAAAGAATTAAAGAATCATGATTATCAGATTGGGATCGTCCCTTCTACTGTTTCACTTTCACGTACGTCTCATTTAATTAATTATTTCTCAGGAGCAAAAGTAAGAGTCGGCGTGAAAAGCATTGACGGTAAATTAAATGATATGGAATATCTTCTGAATGTAAAATCTGATTTTGAATGGGATACTAAAAAGCTGCATCAGGTTGACAGAAATCTTGATGTCGGTAAACAGATCGGATGCGTTCTTTCTGAATCTGAAAAAAGTGAGGTCATGATACATCTTAGTAATGATGAGATTTCATTTGCTGATGAATATGTTAAAAATAATTTTCCTGATGTAAATAAGATCATCATTGGATTTCATCCGGGGGCAGGTAAGACTCAAAACCGCTGGGACAAAGAAAATTTCATTGATTTGATTAAATTGTTACATCATAAATACAATTGTTATTTAATGATGACATCCGGAACTATAGATAAAGAGATCACTCATCATATTAAATCCGAGCTGAATAAGTCAGGCATTGAAATTATAATTCTTGAAAATACTCCTATAAGAAAACTCAGTGCTGTATTAAAAAAGCTTGATCTGTATATTACAAATGATACGGGAACTCTCCATGTTGCAGCCGGAGTGGATGCAAATATAATTTCTTTATTTGGTCCGACACATGGTTATGAATGGGCTCCAATTGGAGAAAATAAAATTTATATTCAGTCTCCTACAAACGAGATCAATGATATTACCGTTGAGAATGTTTTTGAAAAAGCTGAGAACTTAATAGAGTCCATAAGTTTTATTTCAGAGAAAAAAAATCTGATTTCACAGGATCATGATTGAAATTTTATTATTCGTTTTTAAAATTTGAACAAAACTATTGCCGCAATAGATATTGGTACAAATTCATTTCATCTTGTTATTGCTGAGATAGACAGCAAAAACAGATTCAAAATTCTCACAAAGTCAAAAGAAGTAGTACGCCTTGGTAACAGTTCAAACGATATGAAATATATCTCTGAAGAATCCATACTCAGAGGTGTTGAAGTTTTAAACAGGTTTAAACTTATTTGTGAATCATATAAAGCAGAGATCATTGCTGTTGCTACGAGTGCTACCCGTGAAGCATTGAATCAAAATGAATTTAAACTCAGGGTCTTTGTCAAAACCGGAATTGAGATCAATATTGTATCCGGATATGAAGAAGCAAGACTGATCTATCTTGGTATAATGCAGTCATTGGAGATCTTTGATAAAAAAATATTAATGGTAGATATCGGCGGCGGCAGTACGGAATTTCTTGTAGGTCATTCCGGAGAGGTAAAATATGCAAACAGTATAAAGATAGGAGCTGTCAGACTTACAAAGAAATTTTCACTCGATAAAAAGATCAGTAAGAATGATCTGAAGGATTCTAAATTATTTACCCGGAATATTCTTAATCAGGTTGTCAGGTCTCTGGAAAATGAGAATTACGAAATGGTCGTTGGATCTTCCGGTACAATTATAAACATTGGCAATATTATCCGATCAGATAATCAAAATATATCTGAAGCAGAAGTAAGCTTGAACGGATACATTATAAAGAAAAAACCTTTAAGCAGTGCTCTTGAAAAAGTGTATGCTGCAGAAACATATTCAGACAGATCAAAGATAAAAGGACTGGATCCAAAGAGAATTGATATTATTACCGCAGGCTGTATTATACTTGAGCAGATCTTCTCTGAAATTAAGATCGATAAAATGACCATCTCAAGCTATGCTCTCAGAGAAGGTATTATAATAAATTATATTCAGCAATACAGAAGCGGAAAAGATTTTGTAAGTTTTAAGAATGTCAGGTATAACAGCGTTATTCATTTATGTGAATTAACAAATTTCGACAGGGAGCATTCATTTAAAGTCATGGAAAATGCTGCAATAATTTTTGATTCAGTAGCTGAAAAATTTGGTCTTGATGGAAATGACAAAGAATATCTTGAATCTGCATGTCTGCTTCATGACATTGGTTATCATATCTCAGCAGCGAGCCATCACAAACATTCCTACTACATTATAAGGAATGCAGATCTAATGGGATTTAATGACAAAGAGATTGAGATAATCGCTAACACTGCCAGGTATCACCGAAAGTCTCATCCAAAACCCAAGCATGAATCATTTTCCAAGCTTGATTTAGAAAGCCAGGATAAAGTAAAAAAACTTTCCGGGATACTTCGGATAGCTGATGCATTTGACAGAAGTCATAGTAGCGTAATAAAAAAGTTTGATTCACTTCTTGAAAACAAAACTCTTAACCTCAATATCATATCCTGCAAATCAGATCCTTCACTTGAGATATGGGGAGCCGGGCAGCGAAAAGATCTGTTCGAAAATAGTTTTGATCTGAAAGTGAAGATCAATTTAAAAACCACTTCCTGATCTGTCTCCAACAAAAATCTCAGGTTACTGTTTCTTCTTTCCTTTAGTTCTTACCTTTTTGTAATTTATCTTTCTCTTTTCGTTAAAAGCTGAAATTCCTTCAGTTACTTCTTCAGATAAATTATGAATAGAAAGCCAGTCTCTTGCACTTCCAATAGTAGTATGCCATGAAAGGTCTCTCCAGAAATTAATCTGCTGCTTTGTAAATCTGAGGCATTCGGGAAGTTTGTTAAATAATTTCTCTGCTAAAATATCTACAGCTTTATCTAATTCTTCAAACGGAACAACCTGATTTACAAGCCCCCAGTCAAGTGCCTTCATCACCGGTATATCTTCACAAAGAAAAAGTATCTCCCGTGCTCTTCTGTCACCTACAATCAACGGCAGAAATTGTGTTGCCCCTGCAGCCGCAACACTGCCTCTGGCTGCCCCTACCTGTTTAATAATTATATGATCTGAAGCAATTGCCAGATCACAACTCATATTAAGTTCATTTCCCCCACCGACAACCATTCCGTTCAGCCTTGCTATAGTGGGCTTTCCTACATTTCTCATTACTTCATGAAGCTGTATAAATTCATACATCCATTTGTAATAGTCATCCGGATTTTTCAAAAAATATTTTTCCTGTTCATCAAGATCTGCTCCGGTTGAGAAAGCTCTTTTTCCTGTGCCTGTAAGAACTATAACAGCGATCTGATCATCCCATGAAGAATCCTTGAATGCAAGAGTCAGCTCATTAATTGTAAGCAGATCCAGACAGTTTAATTTTTTTTCTCTGTTAATAGTAATAGTGGATTTATATCCGTCCTTTTTATAAAGGATGTTTTTGAACTTGTGATTTTTGGGTAAATACGATTGAAATTTATCAGTCAATTTTACGTTTATTTAATTTTAAAAAAAATTTTTATCAATATATAAATAATAGCAAATTGAATTTATCCAAAAATTTAAATTAATGACCTGATATTTAAAATTCATACAAAAATATTTTCAAAGTTTAACTTCAAAAAAATTTAAAAAATTTTATCCAAAAATTTCTCCCTCTGCTAATAATTACTTGACTTAATAATGACTTTTATATAATTTCATAAAAAGTTTTTTCTTGAATTAATTTTAACCAGGAGGTTAAGTTGAAAGATTATGATGATTTGGATTTTTTCGGTGAAGAAGACTCTGAAAATGAGAAAAACAGGAACAGAAAAAATGAAGAGTTAGAAAAAATATTAAAACTTGAGGAAGAAGCTAAATATAATTTTGACGCAGAAAATCTAGAAGAAATCATTAATTTTTATTTTGATGCTTTTGAATTTGAAAAAGCTTTGAGCTACGTTAATGTACTTCTCGATATCTATCCCTATTCAACAGAAGCCTGGCATAAAAAAGCTCTGATTTTGGATAGTCTCGGAAAATTCGAAGAAGCAATTGAATAT
Organism: Ignavibacteria bacterium; assembly: GCA_035443185.1. GTDB lineage: Bacteria > Bacteroidota > Ignavibacteria > Tepidaquicellales > Tepidaquicellaceae > UBA2330. Next base: position 8,002 of record DAORRV010000075.1, read on the forward strand.
TTTGAAAAAGCAATCCTGCTGGATCCTACAGACATTGAAATTTATATAAATAAGGGAATAACACTGGATAATCTGGATAAATATGATGAAGCTCTGAACTGTTTTATGAGAGCGATTGAAATGGATCCTTATAATTCTGATGCTTTGTTTAACATGGGTCTTACATATGAGAAACTTGAAAAGTTTACTGAAGCTGCTGAATGTTTTGAGAATGTTCTTAAAATAAATAATGATCATAAAGATGCATATTATGAACTCGGTTATTGTTTTGACTTTCTTGACAGACTAAGTGATTCCATAAGTTCATATGATAAGCATCTTAAACATTCTCCTCTAAATTATACTGCATGGTATAACAGGGGTATTGTTTTAAACAGGACCGGTAAATTTTTGAAAGCCATTGAAAGTTATGAAATGTGTCTTGCTTTAAAAAATAATTTTCCTTCTGCATGGTATAACTGCGGAAATGCATATGCTTCAGTTGGCAGATTATACAAAGCGATTGATTGTTATAACAGTGCTTTGAATTTAAAAAAAGATGATCCTTTTACACTGCATAATCTGGGAAATGCTTATGAAGAACTCGGTGATTTTGTTACTGCAATACATTACTTTACTGAAGCTATAAATGCTGATAATTATAATTACGAATCTTACTACGGAAGAGGCAACTGTTATTTCAATTTCGGAAATTATGAAAAAGCAATTGAAGATTTTAATTCTGCAATAAATCTCTGTAAGGATTATTCTGAAATATGGTATCTTAAAGCTGATTCAGAACATGCACTGGGCAGGATAGAGGATGCAGTCAAAAGTTATTCTGTGGTTGTAAAACTTGATGATAAAAATTATGATGCCTGGTATGATTACGGATGTGCCTTATTTGATTTAAAAAATCTCAATCTGTCTCTTAATGTATTTGACATAGCTATAAAACTAAAGCCTGACTGGCATGATCCTTATTATGAAAAGGCTAAAATTTATTTTATGAAAGAAGATCCTGCTTCCGGTATAGAAATGATAGAGAAAGCATTTGAATTAAATCCACTTGACAGATTTGAATATAACATAGAAAAAGACTGGAAAAAACTTCTGGAGTTTTTAGTAAACAGATGACCTCTTAATTTCTTCTCTTTGATATTTCAGCAGCCAATAAAATTGCCTGCTTTGTACTTTCTACTTCTGCTCTACCAAGTCCCGCAATATCAAATGCGGTACCATGGTCAGGTGAAGTCCTTACAATATTTAATCCTGCTGTATAATTTACTCCCATTCCAAAAGAGATCATTTTAAAAGGTATCAATCCCTGATCATGATACATTGCAATTGTAATATCGAATTTTTTATAAATCCGGTTTGCAAAATATGCATCCGCTGCAAAAGGTCCACGAGCATTAAACCCCACAGAATTCAGCTCCTCAATGACAGGCGATAAAATCTCATATTCTTCAGTACCTAACAAACCACCGTCTCCTGCATGAGGATTTAAAGCGAGGATTCCAATTCGAGGCGATTTTTTGCCAAGGTCTGCAACAAGAGAATTGTTAACAGTAATGATTTTTTCTGAAATAGATTGTTCTGAATTTTTTTTGTTAATTAATTTGGAAATTCCACTTACAGGAATATGACCCGTGATCATTGCAACTGAAAATTTTTTAGAATATAAGATCATTACTGCATCTTCAGATTTTGTTATATCCTTCAGCATTTCTGTATGACCCGGATATTTATAATTTCCGAGATTCAGAGATTCCTTAGAGATTGGCATAGTTACAACTGCATCAAACTTTTTCTCCATACACAGTCTGACTGATTGATTTATCGAATCACCTGAAAATTCACCTGCAGATTTCTGTATCTTACCAGGCGTCAGTTTAAATCCTTTTGGTAATTTTAGATTAATTAAGCGGTCGGGTGAAATGGTTTTTATGTTTAGAATATCCGAGTAGATGTCGAAAATTTTTTTATTTCCTGAGATAAAAAGATCAAACATTGAAGTAAACTTATTATCACTAAAAATTTTCAGTATGATCTCCGGACCTATTCCGTTTGGATCTCCGGTAGTAAGTAATATTTTCTGTTTACGTTTTTTCATTTAATTCTTCATCACTGACAATTGTTACCGGTGCATCTGCCCAAAGCCCCTCCAGATCATAAAATTTACGGGAATCTTCGAGAAATATGTGTACTACTACATTCACAAAATCCAGTAAAACCCATTTGAAATTTGTAAAACCTTCTTTGTGCCATGGTCCTTCATCTAACTTTCCTGTCTCATCTTTTATATATTCAGCAATTGCTTTTACCTGAACATCTGATGATGCCGAACAGATCACAAAAAAATCTGTAACCGTTGTCAGACTTCGAAGATCCATTATTAAAATATCTTTTCCGTTTTTCTGAAGCATCAGATCACCAAGTTTTTCTGCTAATTTTTTTGATTCCATATTTTATTTTCTTTGTTCACTAAATGGTTTGAGTTCTTTAAAATCTTTTCCTATTACTACAGTAGCATCCAGATACAGACTATTGTTAATTTGCTGAATAATATTCCTGCTGTTTATTCCAAGTATAGATGCTACCTTATTTGCCTTTCTTCCATCACCGCTTCTGTCTATCACAATTGTTTTCTCCTGATCATTAGCTTTGAAATTACCTGACTCTACAACATCCACTCCGTTAGTTCTGAGGTATTCAGTAAATAATCCTGCGATCCCATTTTCTTCAGTACCATTCTGTACATCAAGCTGAATTGTGAGATTAGGTTGATTTGTCAGATTTTTTGAAGTATCAGAAATTACATCAATTTTTTTTTCTGTTTTGACAGAATTATTTATGAGTGAAAATCCCAGATACCCCACAAAAATAAGAAAAATGATTATAACACCATTTAGAATATAATTTAAAAAACTTTTATTCAATTAAATATAAATTATAAAACCGAAAGCAATTAATTACTTTCGGTTTGAAATAATAAAAATTAATATCTGTAATGATACTCCGGTATCAATAACCCGCATATCTTGAATTTGTAATAAATGGATTATAATAATTATTATTATAATTATTCAGATAATCACTTTGATCAATTTGTCTGAATTCAACATTAATATATGAATTATCAGAAATTCTGTAATTGAGTGAAGCTCTGGATAATGCTATTCCTGAAAGATCATTCTGAAGATTCGTGGCGGCATCAGGTCCGTAAATTGAAGAAGCGTAAGGTGAATATTGAAATCTCACATCTGCGCTGATATTCAGTTTGTCGGAGATCCTGTAATTCATAGAATTTATATATGAAGTAAGTGAAACATTCCCTGTGCCTGTATTTACCATCGAAACATTAAAAGAATGATTCATTGTAAAATTATTAGGATTAATAAATCCCAATATCATATTATTTGAACTTGGTTCGTATTTCGTTTTTCCGTCATCATACCCTTTATATTGAGCAGATAATGTACCGGTAAATGTTATTATTATAGTTAGAACTGCTATGATTTTATTCATAATATTTTTTTTTTAAAATTCCTGTTTATAGATAAAAATGTCAATGACAATTCAAATGCAATATCTGTAAATATTTTCGGGATAAATTAGTTATTCTTTGTTGAATTGAATCTTTTTGACCATTTCAAACACGGCAACCCCGTATGCTACAGATACATTCAAAGATTGTTTCATTCCCAGCATTGGAATTTCAAATGACATATCTGCAAGATCAATAATTTCTTTAGACACTCCTGTGATCTCATTACCAAGTACAAGACAAAGCGGGAAATCTGCAGGTTTAACATTCCAAATCAGATTCTGTTCATCTGTTATTTCTAATACTGCAATTTTTATATTTTCCTTTTTGAGATTTAAAACAATTTCCACCGGATCTTTATAATATTCCCAGGGAACTGTTTCAGTAGCACCCAAAGCTACTTTTTCTATTTCTTTTCTGGGAGGGTAAGGCGTATATCCTGTTAAATAAATTTTTTCAACAAATGCAGCATCTGAAGTTCTGAAAATTGCCCCCACATTAAATATACTTCTGATATTATCGCAAAGTACATATACTGGATTCCTTTTGTAATTTAAAATTTCTTCAGGCTTTTTTCTGGATTTCTCAATTTCGGAATGAGTAAGTTTTCGCATTTTATATTAGTATTTCAATAAATAACTTGTAAAGATTTCAAAGTTTTGTTTAATAAACAATTCATTATAATTGACGGAAACCAAAGACTTAATAAAAGGCATAAATGATTTTTTCTCTGAAACAGGAATTCTCTCAGAGCATTTTGAAAATTACGAGTACAGAGATTCTCAGGAGACTATGGCTGATGAAATTCTAAAAACACTTGAAGACAAAAAACATCTGTTCATTGAAGCTCCTACAGGAGTTGGAAAAAGTTTTGCATACCTTGTACCTGCAATTTATTTTGCAAAGAAAAATGAAAAGAAAGTAATTGTTTCGACCTATACTATTAATCTGCAGGAGCAACTCCTTCACAAAGACATTCCATTTCTTCAGAAAGTATTACCGCTTGAGTTTAAAGCAGGAATTCTAAAGGGAAGAAATAATTATCTCTGCCCGAGAAGACTTGCCAAAGCTATGGAAACTTCCAATACTTTGTTCGAAACTGAAGAGCAGCTTAATCTTGAAAGACTTTACAGATGGTCCAAAGAAACCATAGACGGAACCCGCTCTGATATTAATTTTCCTTTAAATGATAATGTATGGAGTTCAGTTTGTTCCGAAAGAGGTATCTGTACAATTAAAACTTGCGGCAGTGAAAATACTAAATGCTTTTATCAGCGTGCTAAAAAAGAATTAGCAGATTCTGATGTGATAATTGTCAATCATCATTTGTTCTTTACATTGTTTGACGGCGTATCTGAAGAGCGTGAAGGTTATCTTTATAATAATGATTTTGTGATATTTGATGAAGCTCATACTGTCGAACAGGTTGCAACAGATCATATCTCTCCATCCCTGTCCAGGGAACAAATGAAATACCATCTGCTAAGATTATATAATCAGAATAAAAAAAAGGGTTTCCTGCTGACATTACCCTCCCTTCATATTCAAATGAAAATTCAAAATCTTCTTGATCTGAATCAGCAGTTTTTTTATTCATTAAGAAAAAATTTATTTGATAATGATAAAAGCGAATATAAAAAACTTACTTCCCGGATATATGAAAAAAATGTTGCTGAGAATATCTTAAAACCTGAACTTGATAATTTACTTAATGATCTCAGAGCTCTAAGACCTGCATGCAAAGATGATTCTCAGGAAAATGAACTGAATGAATATATTATAAGATTATCGGAATTCAGTTATGTACTGGAAGATTTTATCGGACAGAAAAAAAATGAAAAGGAAAAAGACTTTGTTTACTGGGTTGAATTATCTTCTATGAAACCTGATTCAAATGTATCCATCTGCTCTTCTCCTGTTGACGTATCCGAATATTTCAGAAAAAATATTTTTCGTGAAAATAACTCTACAATTCTTACAAGTGCTACTTTAACAATAAACAGTAATTTTGAATATTTCAGAAAGCGATTGGGTGCGGATAATCTGAATGAAGTAAAACTCAATTCACCGTTTGATTTTTATAAACAGGTTAGAATTCTGATACCGAAAGAAATTCCTGAACCCGGGAAAAATAACAGCGGTGTTTATGCAGAACTTTTAAAGAACTGGATATGTCATTTTACTTTAATGTCGAAAGGGAAAGCGCTTGTACTTTTTACGAACGGTACATTATTAAGAAAGATCGGTAATGAAATTTCCGAAGAGCTAAACTCACATGATATTACACTTCTTATGCAAGTACCCGGAGTTTCAAGAAATTCCTTGTTAAGTAAATTTAAATCTGATATTAATTCCGTGTTGTTTGGTTTGGATAGTTTCTGGATGGGAGTGGATGTACCGGGTGACGCTTTAAGTAATCTGATTATAACACGGCTGCCTTTTCAGGTACCCGATCATCCGGTTGTACAGGCAAAAATGGAATTCATTGAAAAACATGGAGGTAACAGCTTTTTTGAATATTCACTTCCTGAAGCTATTTTGAAATTCCGACAAGGAGTAGGAAGGCTTATAAGACACAGAAGTGATAAAGGAATAATTGTGATTTTAGACAGCAGGATTTTAACAAAATCATATGGTAAATATTTTATCAATTCACTTGATGAATGTGAAATTGAGATCGTTGAATAATATTATCTATTTTTAAATATAAACCTTTCTTTAACATCTCAACCCCATCTCAAATACATCCCTGAGTTTATTTCATTAATACATTTCAAATATCTATTCTAATATTTATTTTGTTACCTTTAGAAACCAAAGCACCTTGGATATTATAAGATTTAACAAATGGAAAATCAAAAACTAAAATCCCTTACACCAAAGGACCAGCAAAACGGTTCATCATCTCTTGAAAAAATTTACAATAAGAATCTGTTTGAAGACGCCCGCTCCTGCTCTGTAAAAATACTTTGCAGATGTGAAAGAACTGACTCATATCTTGAAAAATTAATTGACGCAGAATTAAGGAATGAGACTCTTAATGATTTTGATAAAGCACTGCTTAATGAAATTTCACATGGCGTTATTAGATGGATGAGACGACTGGACTGGTTTTTAAATGGCTTCTACAGAGGTAATTATGAGAAATGTCTTCCTGAAGTCAGAAATGCACTCAGAGTAGCTCTTTATCAGATATTATTTCTTAATAAAATTCCATATTCTGCAGCAGTAAATGAAGCCGTGGAATTTGTAAAAAGAATACATGGTGATAAGCATGCAGGCGTAGTAAATGGTTTATTAAGGACAATTATAAGAACTCTGGAAAATCTTGTCTGGCCTACGAGAGAAATTGATGAAGTGAACTATCTCGGAATCATTCAATCTCATCCAAACTGGATGGTAAGAAGATGGATAAACAGATTTGGATTTGATGATGCTGTAAAATTATGCGAAGAAAACAACAGAAGACCTGTAATGGCTTTGAGAGTAAATACTCTAAAAATATCAGTATCTGATTTTGAAAATTATCTAAAAGAGAAAAACCTTTTTTATAAAAAAGGTAATTATCTTGATAACTTTTTTTCTACCAAGACAATGTCAAAACTTTTCACAGATGAATATTTTAAGCAAGGGTTTTTCTCAATTCAGGATGAAAGCGCTGGATTAGTTTCAAAATTATTGGATCCGAAAAAAGAAGAGTTGATACTTGATCTTTGCTCTGCACCGGGCGGAAAGACTTCCCACATATCCGAACTAATGGGAAATGAAGGTAAGATCATCGCAGTGGAAAAATATTTATCGCGGCTTGAAATAATGAGAACCAACCTTAACAGACTTGGTGTAAAAAATGTAGAGACATTTCATGATAATGTTTGTGAACCTGAAACTACTGAACTGAAAGAATCTCTTATTGGAAAAGCTGATAAGATTCTTATAGATGCACCTTGTTCTGGATTAGGTGTACTTTCCAAAAAGCCTGATATAAAATGGAAACGCGAACCTGAAGACATTATTAATCTGCAAAAAATTCAGCTTGAAATTCTTGAAAGCTCAGTCAAATATCTTAAGGACAGTGGAGTAATATTATACAGCACCTGTACTACTGAAAAAGAAGAAAACATTGATGTTGTAAATCTATTTCTCAAGGATAATCCTGAATTCAAAATCGAAAATGCATCTGCTTTTGTTGATAACTCAGTTGTTAATAATGATGGCTGTATAGAATTGTTTCCACATAAAAATAAAACTGATGGAGCGTTTTCCGTAAGATTAAAAAAGAACTAAGTTACTGTAGCTTTTCATAAGCGTTAATAATATCCTTCACAAGTTTATGTCTTACAACATCAGATTTTTCAAAATAAACGAAAGAGATATCATCGATATTTTTTAAGATCTCTTCCACCTGGATCAATCCCGATTGTTCTTTCCGGGGCAGGTCTATCTGAGTTACATCTCCTGTAATAATTGCTTTAGAATTGGGTCCTAATCTTGTAAGAAACATCTTCATCTGCATTGTAGTCGAATTCTGTGCTTCATCAAGAATCACAAATGAATTACTTAAAGTCCTACCTCTCATAAATGCCAGTGGAATTACTTCAATAATATTTTTTTCAATATAATTTTCAAGTTTTTCATAAGGCAGCATATCTTCTATTGCATCGTACAAAGGTCTTAAGTAAGGATCAACTTTCTCAGACAGATCACCCGGTAAAAATCCAAGACTTTCACCAGCTTCGACAGCAGGTCTGGCAAGTACAATTTTATTGATCTCTTTATTTTTCAATGCTGATACAGCAAAAGCAACTGCAAGATAAGTTTTTCCGGTACCGGCAGGTCCAATTGCAAAGACAATATCATTATCTTTTACTTTATTAAAATATTCAAGCTGATTGGAAGATCTTGGCTTTATGAAATCATTTTTCCTTGATAAAATTACATTATTTAATTCATTTGGTGAAAATCCTAATTTTTCTTTAACTTTATCAGATCTGAAATCATTTGAATTGATCAGATCCAATACAAGATTAACATCCTTAAGTGATATTTTACCCTGTCTTTTTTGAAGAAAGATTAATTCATTAAATATTTTTTCGATAAGTTTTATTTCAGACTCATCTCCTTTTAAATAAAGTGAATCACCTCTGACTACTATAGTTGAATCAAATCTTTCTTTTATATTGCTGATATTCTCTTCATTAACTCCTGTAAAATTAAGAAGGTCAATTCCGGCAAGTGATAATTTTTTTTCTGTAATATTCAATTTTTGAAAATAAAAAAACCCTTATACTTTTTCAAGTATAAGGGTTTCGTATTAAAAAATGTATAAGTTCATATAATATAATTACATGAAATTACTTCTTTTCGTCTTCTTTTTTCATATCACCAGAGTCAACATTCTTTTTCATTTTTCTCTTGGATTTATATGAATTTGTGTTTTTCAGAGCATCTGTTTTCTGTGCTTCTGTAAGAGCTGGAATTTTCAAAACCTGACCTGGATAAATAAGGTTCGGATTTGGAATTGTTTTTGCAACTCTTGGTGGTGCACTTACAACGCCACTTTTGTTTGCATCCCAGATTGCAGGCCATAGTCTTGAATTGCCATAAACGTTTTTCATTCCGGCAATTTTAAATAAACAGTCACCTTTTACAACTGTGTAATTTCCTGTTTCAACTTTACCTTTGCAGTCTGTGATTTTCTTTTTCATTGCATTGTATCTGTCCCAGAATTCTGGTAAGCATTTATATCTTCCTGAGATACCAGCATCTGTTAAGTAAGGCCATAAATTAGCCTCGATATCCGCTGCATCATCTGGTCCTTTACATGCATTTACTCTTTTTTCTGCATCTGCAAATTTACCTTTGTATTCATCATAGCCGGCTTTTGAACCAACTAATGACCAAAGAATTGTGTTAGCATTATCTTCAGCAAATTTGACATCACCTAATCTCTTTTTAAGACCGTCTATTTCTGTGTTTAATGCTTCTAACTGACTGGTTAAATCTGTTTTCCTGGCGGTATACTCATCCATTTGTGCTTGCCATGTATCTTCATCCATTTCCTCTTCGGACATTGATCCGTCATCATCATCATCATCATCCTGAGCAAAAGCTGAATTAGCAAGTACTGCCAAGGAGAAAACCATCATAAATACTAATAATTTATGAAATTTCATTTTAAAGATCTCCTTTTGTTTAAAATTGTTTAATTAAAATTGTTTTTTAAAATTTTTTTCAGGTCTTACGGACAGTTTCTTTTAACTGCATCCGAAATTCCTTGCCACTCTTTTGTTTTTGCTTCTGAATCAGCAATTTGTTTCTGCAAGTCTGACTTTTCATCAAGCTTTGCGTTAACCTGTGACTGAAGTGCATCCACTTCTGCTTTCAGGTCGTTCAACTGTTGGATTTGCTCTTCGTCAACTCCACCACCACAACCTACTAGGAATGTTGATCCTGCAAGCATGGAGAATGTTAGTAAAACGAAAAACAAGTTTCTCATTTTTGCCATTTTTAAAACCTCCTGATTTTATTTGGCTTTTTTAAATAGGGTTAATTAAATACAAACAAAAATAAAGTTATTAATTTTATTTGTCAAGTCTAATATTAAAATCATTCTAAAAAAATAGACACTAAAAT
>DAORRV010000076.1:0-12667 GCA_035443185.1 Ignavibacteria bacterium
GAACAATATAAAATTACCCAACTCCGCCAGGTTCGGAAGAAAGCAACGGTAAGTAACCTTTATATGTGATTTGGGTGTCTTGACAATTTTTTTTATACTTCAAATCCAATTACCTAAAAACTAATATGAGTAAATTAAAAATCGGAATTGTAGGACTCGGCGGGATAGCACAGGTAATTCACCTGCCTATATTGTCAAAAATGGCTGATGTAGAGATCAGCGCAGTCTGCGACAGTAATGTATCAAAATGTAAAAGCATATCTTCAAAATATAGTGTAAATAAATATTTCAAAGATGTAGAAAAAATGCTGGAAGAGTGTGAAGACATTTCTGCTGTAATAGTAGCTACTCAGACAAGTGTTCACAAAGACATTGCAAAAAAATGTCTGGAAGCTGGTAAAGATATTCTGATTGAAAAACCTATTGCACGAAATTATAAGGAAGCAAAAACTATAGTTGATATTGCGGCAAAAATGAAAAAGAAGATTATGGTCGGGATGAATAACAGATTCAGGAATGATATGATGCTTCAACGGACTTTCACAAAAGCAGGTGAGATCGGTGAGATCTTTTATGTAAAGACAGGATGGATAAAGCCGAAAAGTTCAGATCAGAACTGGATGCTTCATAAAGTACTTTCGGGCGGCGGTGTTTTTCTTGATACCGGAATTGCAATGCTCGACCTTGGTTTGTGGATACTTGGTTTTCCGGAAATCAAAAAAGTATCAGCAACAAATTATTATCACACGACAAAATCTGTAGAAGACTCCAGTATTGTCATAGTTAGTTTTAAAAATAAAGCAACACTTACAGTGGAAGTTAGCTGGGGCATTCAAAGGGAAGGAGAACTTTTTTATTGCAATGCTTACGGAAAGTCTGGCAGCTCTTCCATTAATCCGTTTAGAATATATAAAAAGATGGAAGATAATTTGTATAATATTACTCCAAAAAAATTACCTCTGCCTTCTAATCAGTTTAAGAAGAGTTATGAGTATGAGCTGCAGAATTTTATAGGTGCTGTGCATGGTAAAAATGATCTGATCTCAAGCGGAAAGGATGCACTGAAAGTAATGCAGATTGCTGATGCTGTTTATAAATCAGCAAAGTCCGGAAAGGAAATAATTTTTAAATGATTTGTTTAAGATTAATTAACATAGGTTGACTATTTTTATGAAAACTAATCAAATGAAATTAAAAATACTTGTAGTAGACGATGAAAAAGATATTGTAGATATACTTAAATACAATCTCGAACGAGAAAATGAATTTGAAGTGATCCCCGCTTATAATGGAAAAGATGCTTTAGAACTTGCGGCAAATATTCCTGATCTGATAATACTCGATATTATGATGCCTGAACTTAACGGCTATGAAGTGTGCAAAAAATTAAAGAGCAATCCTGAAACTTCCGGAATACCTGTAATTTTTTTGACTGCAAAAGAAAATGAGATCGATGAGATCATAGGTCTGGAAATTGGTGCTGATGATTACATTTCAAAACCCATTTCTCCAAGAAAAGTAATTGCCCGAATAAAATCAGTTATCCGAAGAACTTCTATCGATTCAGAAAAATTATTCAAATCCGATCAAAAGATAACTTTTCAAAATCTGGAAATAGACAGTCAGAGTCACAGTGTAAAAATAGATCAGAAGGATATCTTCTTCCCTAAAAAAGAATTTCAACTTCTCCATTTTCTAATCTCAAACAGAGGAAGGGTTTACTCAAGAGAAATTCTTTTAAATCAGCTTTGGGGTGAAAATATTTATGTAGTCGATAGAACTGTCGATGTGCACGTAGCAAAGGTCCGTGAAAAGCTTGGTGAATATTCTGATTATATTGAAACAATTAAAGGACTTGGATACAGATTCAAAGATAATTAATTTCCGCACTTTATTTTATTCATGAAAAAAGTAAATCTCCTTACGAAATATTCTTTGATATACTTCTCTTCACTGATAATTCTCCTGATCCTTTTTTCCAATCTGCTTAACCTCAAAACAGATGTAATCTTTATTTCCGGAATATTCGGGCTCATAATGTTTTTTGTCAGTATGATCTTTTTTTACTTTGAAATATCCAGACCTTTGAAAAATATCCTCAGCATTTCTGAGAAACTAAAGTCAGGAAAAGATTCTGATAAGTTTAATAATTTTGAATTTAAGATCACTGATCTGAAAGAGATCCTGAACAAAATAAGTGAAGTAAGAAATAATACAACAGGAAACAGAGAGGTTCATCAGCTTATAAATGAAATACATCTCATCGCTGAAAGAATTCTGAAAGAACTTGAGCTTGCAAAAGTATTTAAAGTAAATCGAAATGAATTTATGGGAAATGTAGCACATGAATTACGGACACCGATCTTTGCAATACAGTTGTCTCTCGAGACATTGCTGGACGGTGCAATCAATGACGAAAAAGTAAACATAGATTTTCTGAACAGAGCATTCAATCAGACAAAACGGCTAAAGGAGCTGGTCGAAGATCTTATCAGTATTGCTAAGTTTGAAACTGGTCTTAAGATGAGTAAAAGATATTTTGGAATTTCGAATGTTATTTCCAAAACACTTGAAGAGCTTGAAGATATAGCCGAAACCAAGAAGATCCAGTTGAAATTTGATGCTGATCCTTTGAATGGTATTCAGGTCTTCGGAGACGAGGAAAGACTTAAACAAGTGTTGATCAATCTGATAGATAATGCAATTAAATATACTCCGGAAGGCGGAATAATAAATATAGGAGTGGATGTACATGAAAAGGATGTGATTGTGAAAGTTCAGGACAGCGGAATCGGAATTCCCGAAAAGGATCTACCGAGGATTTTTGAAAGATTTTACAGAGTAGATAAAACAAGATCAAGAGATGTAGGCGGAAGCGGTCTGGGTTTGTCTATTGTAAAACATATTCTTGAAGCTCATTCAAGCCGCATTACTGTAGAGAGTATTAAAAATGAAGGAACGAAATTCGAGTTCAATCTGAAAAGGTAATAATAATATTAAGTTATAAGTTCATTCCAGATCTTCAGTAAACCTGTTTCATCAAATTTCTTTGACATTACCTGTATTCCGAAAGGAAGGTTATTCCTGTCTTTGCCGCATGGAATCGAGATCGCCGGTATACCTGCAAGATTTACAGATGCAGTATAAATATCATTGAGATACATTGAAAGAGGGTCTTCAATTTTTTCACCAATTTTAAAAGCAGTATTCGGAGTAGTTGGTGAAATTATAAAATCAACTTTTTGAAATGCATTTTCAAAATCATTTTGGATAAGTCTTCTTACTTTCTGGGCTTTTCTGTAATAAGCATCATAGTATCCGGCGGACAGAACATATGTACCCAGCATTATCCGTCTCTTTACCTCTTCACCAAATCCTTCGGATCTAGTATTCACATACATATCTTCCATTGTCTCTGAATTTTCTGATCTATAGCCGTATCTGACACCGTCAAACCTTGACAGATTACTGGATGCTTCGGCAGAAGTTAAGATATAATAGGTCTGTATTACATATTTTGTATGAGGTAATGAGATCTCATTTACAATAAATCCTTTTTCCCTAAGTAAATTTATTTTATCAAGAACACCCTTTTTAATATCTGGGTCAAGTCCTTCCTCAAAATATTCTGCAGCATAACCGATCTTTATTTCTTTCGGGTCAAATGTTTTTTCCGATAATTCAGAATATGCAGGAACAGATACTTCTGATGAAGTACTGTCTCTGTCATCTTCTCCGGCAATGACTTCAAGGAGTATTGCAATATCGTTATTATTATTTCCAAAAATTCCAATAGAATCAAATGATGAAGCAAATGCAACAAGTCCGAATCTTGAAATTCTGCCGTAAGTAGCTTTCAGACCTGTGATACCGCAGAAAGATGCGGGCTGTCTTATAGATCCGCCGGTTTCTGATCCAAGTGAAAGCAGACACATATTTGCAGATACAGATGCAGCACTGCCGCCTGAAGAACCGCCCGGTACTCTTGAAGTATCAACAGGATTTTTTACCGGTCCGAAATAGGAATTCTCATTCGAAGATCCCATCGCAAATTCATCACAGTTTACTTTCCCGATTATTATTGCATCTTCAGATAATAGTCTTTCTATAACTGTAGCATTATATACAGTTTCAAATTCACTTAACATTTTTGAACCGCATGTCAACTTTTTATCTTTTACCGAGATAACATCTTTTACAGAAATGACTGCACCTGCCAGCTTACCGGCTTTGCCTTCTTTGATCTTTTCATCGATCTCTCCAGCTCTTAGCAAAGCTTCATCTTCAAACAAAGAAATAAAGACATTCAGGTCTTTCTGATCATTAATATTTTTAAGATAAATTTGTACAAGTTCTGCACAGGTAATATTACCTTCAGTGAGACCTTTCCTGATCTCACTTAAATTTCTTGCCGGACTATTCATAAAATTTTGTTATTAATATCAGATATGATAATTGAAGACTATTTTGAAAATATTCTGATTTTTAGAATTTAACTATTTATTAGAAGTCAGTTGGAATTTTTTTTATCTTTGTCATCTGTAGAGGTCAGATCTTTTTCAATATCAGAAGATGCTTTTTTGAATTCTTTAATTCCTTTACCAAGTCCCTGCATAAGATCGGGGATCTTTTTTGCTCCAAAGAGAACTAAAATAACAATTGCTATAAGAATGATTTCGGGTGTACCTAATCCGAACATTTTGATTACTCCTTTCCGCTTAGCGGATTAATAAAAATTATAATAAACTTTCTGCGACGCTTTTAAAAAATCTGTATCCGTCTGTGTTTCCAATCGCTTCATCAGAAGCTCTTTCAGGGTGCGGCATGAGTCCGAGTACATTCCTTTTTACATTTTGAATTCCTGCAATATCATCAAGTGAACCGTTTGGATTATCTTTATATCTAAAGATGATCTGATTATTTCCGGTTATGCTGATAAATGTTTCCTCGTCACAATAATATTTTCCTTCGCCGTGAGCAATTGGAATTTCGATCTCTTCCTTGATCCTGTATTCGCCTGTAAAAATACTCTTATTATTTTCTACTTTCAATGTAACAGTTTTACAGACAAATTTCAGATTTTCATTTCTTAATAAAGCACCCGGCAGAAGTCCCGTTTCACAAAGCACCTGAAATCCATTGCAGATTCCAATCACAACACCACCGTTATTTGCAAATTTTATAACTTCATTCATAAGAGGAGAAAATTTTGCAATAGCACCGCATCTCAGATAATCTCCATATGAAAATCCGCCCGGCAGTATAATAATATTTCTGTCGCCAATATCCGTTTCTTTATGCCATAGAAATTTTGTATCCGCATTTAATATATGTCTGAATACATTATAGACATCATGATCGCAGTTAGAACCCGGGAATACTATTACTCCGGCTTTTACGTGATCCATTTATTTACCTTCCCCGTCTTTAGTAATGCTGAATTCATAATCTTCCATTACAGGATTTGCAAGCAATTTTCTGCAGGTGTCATCAGTAATTTTTTTTGCTTCTTCTTCTGTAGCTGCATCGATTTTTAATTCTATATATTTTCCTATCCGCGTATCAACTACAGAATCAAATCCAAGTGACTTCAGTGAATGCTCAACTGCTTTTCCCTGCGGATCGAGAATAGTGTCCCTGATCCTGATATTGATCTTAGATGTAAACAATCTATTGTAATTTATTTTATATAATTATTTTATGATTTCATTTCGGATATTTTCTAAACCGGCTTTGTTTATTTTATCCAACTTTGTAGACAGACCATTATCTCCACTTTCATCCGCTGATATAGATTCTTTACTCCTTTTTATTACAATTTTTTCTGAATCAGACTTAGAACGGCTTTTTGGGGTTGCCATTTCATTTCCTTTAGCTACTTCTGTTTTTACATCAGCAGTTACATTAGTCTCGCTTTCTTTTTTTAATTCAGGTATAGTTTTATTTTCTGTGGGTTTGTCAGTTTCATTTTCAGTTTTAGTCTCTGAAGGAGAAATTCTTTTTTTATTATTATCTGAAAATGCCAGATCAGAGTTTTGAGTTAAACCATTTTTCTTTTCATTATTCATATTTTCATTTGAACTTTCTCCGTTTTTTTCTTCCTCCACTCTTTCTTTATCCTGTTCAATTAATTCCGTCTGTAATTTTTCCTGCTCTGTATTTTTTTTCAGCTCTGCAGTATTATCTTTATTTAAAGTTTCTTGTTTAATATCTGCAGAAATTTCATTTTCATTATTAGTAAAATTATCCCTGCTGATAAAAGTAATATAGAATACAAAGAAAATAACCACTGCAAAACCTACTGATGGAATAAGCCATGGATACTGTCTGTTATTAAAAAGATTTCTAAGAAAGCCACCTTTTTCGGCATCAAATTTTTTGATGTGTTCTTTTCTTCTGGAAGATTCCTCTTCGACTATTCTGAGATGAAGTTTGTTTGTAAAGTCGCTGCTCGCATGAACTGTCTCCAGACTTCTCAGCTTTTCTCTGATCTCAAGATATTTTTCTTCGTCATTCAAAACTAATTGTAAATATTTTTTATTTTCTAATTTTTGGTTTATGTAAACTTTCTAAAATTTCTTTCAAACATTCCCTGCCGCGATTGATCCTCGATTTTACTGTTCCAAGTGGCAGAGATGTTACTTTGGCTATTTCTTCATAATCAAGATCCTGAATGTCACGAAGTACAATTACTTCACGGAATTTTTCATTCAGAGAATTTATCGCTCTCTGAATTATCTCGCCTTCAGTTGCAGCATTAGCACTATCATCAGGGTGAATATAAGTTGATGTAAGATCGTAATCCTTTTCCTCATCTTCATAATAATTACTGATCGACTTCTTTTTCATCTTTCCCTTTTTACTCATGTAAGTCCTGGTAAGGTTCAGTGCGATAGTATAAAACCATGTAGAAAATTTTGCGATCTCGACATATAAATGTTTTGACCTGTATAATCTCAGAAATGTATCCTGCGCAAGATCTTCCGAATCTTCTCTGCTACCGGTATATCTGAAAATAAAATTAACCAGTCTGTCTTTATACCTGTTTACCAGTTCATTAAAAGCTTTTACATCCTCACTTTGAAACAGGAGTATCAGCTCTTCATCGGTTAGTATTTTATATTCTGTTTTGGATTTTCCGGGCATTAAACCTAAATTAATAAACTTCTGTAAAAACTATTTGTTCCGGCATATTTCATAATAAATAATCATAATTGATTTTTCATTTTTTATCAAAATTACTGTCATCGAATTTTGCAAAACCATTGATCCTAATTCATTTTTAGTCAGCACATATATTATTGATCAATGAAAACATTTTTGTAAACTTTACTCCGCCGGTTGATTTTAACAAAATATCAGTATTATACAGATTTTCAATTATATTCCTAATCTTTTTAGATGAAATAGATGAAGCCGTTTTTCGGTAAAGAGGCAGTAATGCAAGCTGTTCCTCTGACCATAGCTTAAGTTCTCTTTTGAGATTAAATTCATTCAGTCTTGATGATGATGGATCCTGTAATTTAAATATTGCCATAAATGCTGAACTCAATAAAATCACCAGATATACTTCTACTTCCTTTTTAAGAGAAATTTTTTTATAAATTTTGATTGCAAGTTCACTATCCTTCGAAATTACTGCTTTGATGAAATCAGTTTCCTTAAAATCCTTTGCAATTCCGTTGCATAAATTTACTGAATCATTTGTAACCTCTTTAGAAGAGTAGCAATAAGTCTTAAGCTTTTCGATTTCAGAAAGCAGTTCACCGGGAGAATAATTTGAAAATAACAGTAAATGACGAACGGTGTCTTTAGAAATTTTATATCCATCGAATTTTTTAACAACCCAGTCTATTAATTCATCTTCGCTGAATTCTTCCGGCTTAAATAAATTTATCCTGTCACTAAAATTCTGAATACCTTCTCCATTGGTCTTTGACAAAAATAATTCAGCATCAAAGATCTTATTGATCTCAGTTGAGATATCCGGCTCAATAAGTATCAGTAAAGTATCTGGATTTGATCTTTTTATATAATCCGCTAATGCAATTTTATCATTCTTTAAAAATTTCCTTACATTCCTAACTACGACAACCTTTCTTCCGCCAAAGAGACCAGTATTGCTGCATTCATTTAAAATACTTTCTGTTACTTTATCATCAGCATTAAAATGCAACAGATTATTCTTTCTGTCAGGATCATTGTTTGTAAATGCATTATAAAAATTATCTATGATCTCATCTGCAATTATCTTATCCGGCATATAAAAAAAGATATTATTTTTATCTATATAATCAGCCGCATTTTCACAAAGCTTATTTATTGAAATGCTTTTAGCTGAAAGGATATTTGAAGAATTTTTTGCCATAGGCATTAAAATAGTCAATATGATTAAATTAAAGAATATTAAAATTTTTATGTGTAGAAAAGAGATGTTTTATAGATAGTTGATAATTTATCAAGTCCGGGAGCCTTATATAATATAGTTCCAATTTATATTACAAATATAAATTTTAAAAATTTGTATATTTGAAATAATAAAAATTGATACTAACAGTTCATTACCAAAAATTATTTTGATTATTAAATTGTGTTTTAAAACAGTAAAGTTTTGTTTTTTTATAGTAATAATTTTTTATGTTATTGAATCAGGTGCGGAAGCCCAAATACTAAAGTGGCGTGATCTTCCGAATTCACCATACAATCCGGGCGGCAGATTTGATGATGTTTATTTTATAAATCCTGATACAGGGTGGATAATAAGTATCAGTGATGTAGTGAGGACTAATGACGGAGGAAACAATTGGGATACAACATTCAGAATTCCGGGTGGTAATTTCAGATCCATTGGATTTTTTGATCCTCAAAATGGTCTTTTGGGAACTTTGAGTGAAGACTCGAATAAAGTTTTATACAGAACTACAAACGGGGGAGTAAATTATACAGCTATAAATAATTTACCACCACCCGGTTTAAAAGGAACCTGCGGAATAAATATTGTAGATGAAAATACTGCATACATTTGCGGACGATGGTTTACACCTGCCAGAATTTTAAAAACCACTGATAAAGGAATATCATGGACTTCATTCACTATCGATACAGCACTTGCGAATTCCTTTGTAGATTGCTATTTCTGGTCTGCAGATTCGGGAATTGTAGTTGGCGGATACAGAACAATAAACTTCTCTGCAGGTAAATCAGCTATATTGATGACGACCAATTCAGGAGTAAGCTGGCAGCGTGTTTATGTATCTTCACGTAACGGAGAGTATTGCTGGAAAATAAGCTTCATAAATAAAAACACAGGTTATGTAAGTACAGAAAGATCGGGATTCACAAATTATTTAAAAACTACCAACGGTGGATTCAACTGGGAAGAAAAACCATTTTTAAATAACTATACAGTTCAGGGCATTGGATTTTTAAATGAAACCACAGGATGGATCGGTGGATTTGGAGGAGCAAATTATGAGACTACTGACTCAGGAAATTCCTGGCATATTGCCGGCTGGGGCAGACAAATGAACAGGGTCAGATTTTTGAATGATTCGTTAGGTTATGCAGTCGGACAAAGAACTTATAAGTTTTCAAGTGAACCAGTCGGAATTACAAATATTTCCAATGAAGTACCTGATAGATTTCAATTATTTCAAAATTATCCAAACCCATTTAATCCTGCCACTATAATAAAATTTGATATTGAAAATGAACATGATCAGCATGTCAACTTAATTATATTTGATGCGCTGGGAAAAAGAATTTCTACTTTGGTAAATGAAAAACTTAATGCAGGCACTTATGAAGTTGACTTCGATGGAAATAATTATCCAAGCGGATTATACTTTTATAAGCTTCAAACAAATAAACATTCTGAAACGAAAAGGATGATTCTTTTGAAATGATTCTTCTTATTAAATTTGCCTACAAGTCTCAAAGGTTTAAAGAGTCATATTTTAATGTTTTTAAACTTTGAGTCTTAGAGCCTTCGAGGTAATTCCAAAGATAATAAAAAAAGCCGTCTCAAAAAATTTGAAACGGCTTTTTAAAAAATGAAAAATAAAATATTACTTGGCAACTACAGTCGCTTTAGTAATTTTTACTTCTGTTACAGGCTTATCATTCGGACCTGTTTTAGTTTTACCGATCTTTTCTACAACATCCATACCGCCTACTACTTCACCGAATATTGCATGTTTTCCGTCAAGCCAGTCTGTCGGAGCGAGAGTAATAAAGAACTGTGAAGAACCTGTATTCGGTCCTCTGTTAGCCATAGACAGCATTCCTTTTTTGCTGTGCTTCAGTCCGGGTCCGAATTCATCTTTGATAATCTCTTTTGAACCGCCGGTTCCTGTTCCTGTAGGATCACCTGCCTGTAACATGAATCCGTCTATAACTCTGTGAAAAATTATTCCGTTATAAAATCCTTCATTCACGAGTTTTTTAAAATTTGCAGTCGTCAGCGGAGCTTCTTTTGTATAGAGCTTAATTTTGATGTTACCCATTGTAGTCTGCATGTCTACAAAACTTCCGTCTGCGCTTTTTTCTTCTTTTCCTGCTGTTTCATTGTTTTCCATTGTAGAGTCCTTTTTTTCTGAGGTTTGAGTTTCTGAATTAGTTTTTCCGGTTGTATCTGTTTTTGTTTCAGTGGTTTTTGTTTCTGTTTTTGTCTCAGTTGTTTTCTTTTCTTCGGTTTTAGTTTCTGTAGAATCTTTCTTATCACCGCATGACATTAATACCAATGCAATGATAACTACAGAAAAATATACCGCAATTTTACTTTTGTACATCTATTTCTCCTTATTTAAATAAATTAATTAAATTAATATAATTTTAAACTAAAATTGTTTTAAAAACCTTATGTCATTTTCATAAAATAATCTGATATCAGGAACACCGTGTTTTATCATCAAAGTCCTTTCAATTCCCATACCAAATGCATACCCCGAATAAATTTCAGGATCATATCCGACCATTTTAAATACATTCGGATCGACCATTCCGCAACCAAGTATCTCAAGCCAGCCCGTGTATTTACAAACTCTGCAGCCTTTTGCTTTACACAGAAAACATTCTACATCCATCTCGGCTGACGGCTCAGTAAACGGAAAGAACGACGGTCTCAACCTTGTCTTCAAAGATTCACCAAAATATTCTGTAGCAAAATAATTCAGCGTTCCTTTAAGTTCGCTGAAAGTTACATTCTTATCTACATAAAGTCCTTCCACCTGATGAAAAAACGCTAAGCTTCTTGAGCTTACATCTTCATTTCTGAAAACTCTGCCGGGAGAAATAATTCTCACAGGAGGTTTAATCTTTTCCATGATCCTGATCTGAGCTGAAGATGTCTGTGTCCTTAATAAATATTTCTTGTCTTTACCTGTGCTGTCAATATAAAATGTATCCTGCATATCCCTTGAAGGATGATGCTCGGGAGTATTCAGCGCATCGAAATTATGATATTCATCCTCAATTTCAAATCCCTCATATACTTTAAATCCGATCTTTTCAAAAATGGCCGAGATTTCTTCAAGTGCCTGATTTATTAAATGCCGTGTGCCTTTGTTGAATGTCCTTCCCGGAAGAGTAAGATCTGGTGTATCCGGATCTGCAGTGTTTTCAGAATCCAGTGCAGACTTTTTTTCATCAAAAATTTTCTGAAGCGAGATCTTGAGTTCGTTCAGAGTTTTACCAACCTGTCCTTTAGATTCCTTATCTACATTTTTAAAATCTTCGAACAGCCTGCTGAGAATACCATTCCGGCTCAGAAATTTAAGACGGTAATCCTCAAGAGATTTATCTGAGTTTATAATCTCTGATTCTTTGAGCGCTTCTGATTTAAGGGATTCGATCTTATCTAACATTACAATCTTTTTGAAATCTAATTACAGTCTGATTATTATTTAAGTGAAATTTCTTTCGGAAATGAAACAAGGCGAACTCACATCCGCCTTATTTTCAAAATTTAATTCAGTAATAAAATTTATTTTAAGGCAAATTTTACAACTTCTGTAAATGCCTCAGCATTACCATATGCAAGGTCAGCAAGCATTTTTCGGCTTATGTCAATGTTCTTTTTGTTTAAAGCATTGATCAGCTTTGAATATGTAGTGTCATTTAGTCTTGCTGCAGCATTGATCCTTGTGATCCAAAGACTTCTGTATTCTCTCTTCTTTAACCTTCTGTCGGTGTAAGCATGAGTGAGTCCTTTTTCTACGGCATTTTTGGCAGCAGTATATACTTTACTCCTGGCACCGTAATATCCTTTGGCCTCTTTTAAAATTCTTTTTCTTCTTCTGTGTGATGCTACTTTATTTCTTGAACGCGGCATTTTTTCTCCTGTAAAAAATTATTATTAAAAATGTTTAAGCTTGTATCATTCTTTTAACAGTTCTTGTTTCCTGCTCTGATACCAAAGTAGCTTTACCAAGCTGTCTTTTTCTTTTGTTTGATTTTTTTGTGAGAATATGGCTTCTGTAAGCTTTCTCTCTTTTTACTTTTCCTGTGCCGGTAACTTTAAATCTCTTTTTAGCGGCTCTGTTTGATTTCATTTTAGGCATCTTCTTTACCGTCCTTATTGTTATTTACTTCTAAAATACTTTCTGAATTATCAGTTGAATTATCTTCTGATTCTATATTTTTTGTTTCTTTATCTTCTGATTCTATA
>DAORRV010000076.1:12767-18136 GCA_035443185.1 Ignavibacteria bacterium
TTCTGATTCTATATTTTTTGTTTCTTTATCTTCTTCTTTTTTACTTTCAGTTTTTGCCAGTTTCTTTTCAAGTTTCTTTTCTTTTGCATCAGCATCTTTAATAGCCTGTATTTTCAACTTGTCCGGCAGGAAAAAAGCATATAACTGTTTACCTTCCATTCTCGGAGAAGCTTCCAGTTTTCCAATGTCATTCAGCTTCTCTACTATTTCATCCATTAATTTCCTTCCAATCTCCGGATGAGTGATCATCCTACCTTTGAATGTGACATAAGCTTTTACTTTATGACCTTCCATAAGGAATTGTCTCAAATGCTTTGTCTTAAAATCAATATCATGTGTGTCAGTATTTGGATTAAAACGGATCTCCTTTATATTCATCACATGCTGATTTTTCTTCGCCAGTTTTTCCTTTTTCTGTCTTTCGTAATTGAACTTGCCGTAATCAACAATCTTACAAACCGGCGGTTTTGAGGCAGATGAGATCTCTACAAGATCCATTCCCCTTGATGAAGCAATTCTCATCGCTTCATTGCTGGACATTACTCCCAGTGCATTTCCTTCATCATCTAACACCCTTACCTGCGGTGCGCGGATCTGATCGTTTACTCTCTCTTTGTACTTTTTATTTTTAATAAACTATAGTATTTAGTTAATTAATCTGATAAATTAATTATACCCGGCTTTTTCCAGGACTTGCAAGTTAATCTTTTCAATGAAATCTTTCAATTCAAATTTTCCTGTATCACCTTTTTTATGCTCCCTGACGGAAATTTCATTTCCTTCTACTTCTTTGTCACCTATCACAAGCATATAAGGTATTTTCCTGTTTTCAGATTCTCTGATCTTATATCCGACTTTCTCATTTCTCTTATCTGTAAATACTCTGAATCCTTTTTCTCTAAGCTTTTTTGAAACTGCATCCGCATATTCGAAATGTGCATCTGCAATCGGTAACACACTAACCTGAACTGGTGCCAGCCATAAAGGGAAATATCCGCCGTAATGCTCTGTCAATACTCCGACAAATCTTTCGAATGATCCGAATATTGCCCTGTGTATCATCACCGGTACATGAGTGTTTCCGTCACTTCCGACATACTCAAGCCCAAATCTTCCGGGCATTGAAAAATCCAGCTGTATAGTTCCAAGCTGCCAGTTTCTTCTTAGGCTGTCCTTCACTACAAAATCTATTTTCGGACCATAAAAAGCTCCGTCACCTTCATTTATCTTATACTTTATTTCAGCTTTTTCCAAAGCTGTAGCAAGCGCTTTTTCGGAATTATCCCATACTTCAGTTGAACCGATATATTTTTCAGGACGTGTGGACAAATATACCTGCACATCATCAAATCCAAATGCATCATATATTTCAAATACAAGCTTTATCAGAATTGTTACTTCCTCTTCTATCTGATCAGGTGTGCAGAATACATGCGCATCATCCTGTGTAAAACTTCTCACTCTGAAAAGTCCGTTAAGCACACCTGATAATTCATGTCTGTGCACAAGACCAAATTCATATAATCTCAGCGGCAGATCCCTGTAAGACTTCATGCCAGTTTTATAAACGAGCGTACTGCCCGGGCAGTTCATCGGCTTTACTGCATAATCTCTTTCATCAATATCAGTAAAATACATATTCTCTTTGTAATTGTCATAATGCCCTGACTGCTGCCATAATTTCTGATTTAATATTATCGGTGTATTAATTTCCTGATAGTCAAGTTCAGCAAGTTTTGCTCTGAGATACTCTTTAAGATTATTCAAAAGCACCATCCCGTTATTATGCCAGAATGGAAACCCCGGACCTTCTTCATGAAAAGAAAAAAGGTCAAGCTCTTTACCGAGTTTTCTGTGATCGCGTTTCTTTGCCTCTTCAAGATTTTTCAGATATTCATCAAGTTCCTTTTGTTTTGGAAATGAAATTCCGTAGATCCTCTGAAGCATCTGTCTTTTCTCATCGCCGCGCCAGTATGAACCCGACACAGAAAGCAATTTTACCGACTTCACTTTTTCTGTCGAAGGAAGATGCGGTCCTCTGCAAAGGTCTGTAAATTCTCCCTGCGAATATAGCGAAACCTCATCTTCATCTTTGGCAATGGTTTCAAGTATTTCTACTTTATAAGGATCTTCTCTCTTTGACTTAAAAAATTCAATTGCATCTAATCTCTTAATATCCTTTCTCTCAGGCTTCAGATCTCTTTTAGAAATTTCAAGAATTTTATCTTCAATTTTCTTTAGGTCTTCTTCAGTGAATTTTCTGTCAGAATCTATATCATAATAAAATCCGCTTTCTATAGGCGGACCCACACCGAATCTTGCACCCGGAAATAATTCCTCAATCGCCTGCGCCATCATGTGTGAAGTAGTATGCCAGTAAACTTCTTTCCCCTTATCCGAATCAAATTTATGAAAGACAACCTTCGCATCCTCATTTAGAGGCAATGAAATATCCTTCATCTTTCCGTTTATCTCCGCTGCTAAAATCTCATCAGCAAGTCTCTGACTAATGGATGCAGCAATGTCATAAGCTGAAATGCCTTTATCAAACTCCTTTACAGTATTATCGGGAAACGTTATTTTTATTTTATCTGACATATTTAAATTATATTGCCATTAACTATTAACTTCAAATCTCAGTATTTGTAATTTGAAATTTACAATTTGAAATTGATTCGTGGGCGGTAATGGATTCGAACCAATGACCTCTACGATGTCAACGTAGCGCTCTAACCAACTGAGCTAACCGCCCTCTGAAATTTGGAACTGTCAAAATACCAATAATATGCGGTTTTTTCAATGAGTGTTTTTTGCCTTTTTGGAATTTGTTAAATTATGACAAATCAATTGGGTTGCAAATTCGGGTTTTTTTTTATGCGATTTTCTTAAATTCTTTTAATTGAATTCACAAATATTAATTTCATATTAATATAAATTTAAGGTTATGAAAACATGAAAATTTTTTTAATATCTGCTTTACTGTTTTTACTCATCTGTACTTCTCAATCCTTTTCACAAAGTAATTCTCCAAATCCAAATGTATGGGCAGTTTATGGAGGAGAGGTAAGGACAGTTGCTGCATATGAAGATTATGTATATATGGGCGGAGATTTCAAATATGTAGGGCTCAAAACCGGTTGTCTGATAAAAGTTTCAGCGAGTACAATATTAGTTGACAATACTTTTCCGAAAGTGGAAGTTAATGTCGTAACTGCTGTAGGGGATGTAAACGGCGGATGGTATGTCGGAGGAAATTTTAATTCAATAGGTGGAGTAACGAGAAATAATATTGCAAGAATAAATTCAGACGGAACTGTCCATCCCTGGAATCCGAATTCCAATTTCATTATAAAACAAATTGTTTTGAGCGGTAATGATATTTTTATCTCAGGAAGATTTAGCTTTAATTGAGGTCAGTCAAGAACTCATATTGCAAAGCTTAACAACACAACGGGTGATGCTGATATTTTATGGAATTTCGCCGTTATTGGTCTTAGTGAGCAAAGCGAGCGTGACCAACAACAAACGGAAACTGGTTGTTTTCAGAATTAAGTCTTTTGATTTCATCTGAATTTATTAGTGAAAAATGTTTACTTGATTAAAAATGAATTTGGTTTTTAAAAAATTATATAGAGATATGTTTATCGCAGACTTCGCCTGCACTGTTGTGGTGATCAAAAAGTTTGCACTAGCGGAGCAAAAAATTTAACGAATTATTATTGCAAACTTTTTGATCACCAACAATGACGGAATTCAATGAATTCAAAAATAACTAAGCCAGGGACTTTTGTTTTCTGATTTAAGTTTGCCCCACCATTTACACGGGAAATAAAGCAGTAATATTATCCCGATCCAGACAAGATAAACAACACCAAGTGAATAACCAAATCCGCTAGGCGTGTTAAAATTTCTGCTGAAAAAATCCATGTTGGTTATTGAATTTCCTGAGAATAAATAAAATATCCAGATCGCAGAATGAATAAAATAAAGATGAAGCATGTAAAAGAAAAAAGGAACTTTCCCGTATACTATGATTATTTTAGAGAATTTATTTGAAATGTTTTCTGTAAAAGCGAGAATAAACATACAGGGACCGACGGTCATCAGTAAATACAGCAGTGACGGCGGATACTTGGTGGTGTTGACAAATGACAATACTGAATATAAGAAATTCTTTTGTGTGTCCCAGTTTCCGGGATCCCCGTAAATATTTTCCGCCCGGAGAAAAATGAATAAAAGTATCGAAACTGTTCCCACTGACAATAAGATCTTTTTCCTTTTTACTTTATCAAATCCGGAAGCATAAATATTTCCAAAAGAGTATCCCGTGATCATCAGCCCCAGCCACGGCAGAAATGAATAAAGCGCAACGACTCTTCTTCCTGAAATTATAAATTCCCTTGGCTCATGAATTATTGACCAAAACATTGAATTTCCTGAATATCCATCCAGTATATTATGTCCGAAAATTATTATAAGACCGACAGGCAGCAGAATTTTTTTGGGCAGATAGATCAATGCTGACATTACCACCATGGAAAGTCCTATCACCCATATTACCCCGAGCAGTAATCTTGGCACGAACAAACTAAATGACCACGCAAAACCCACTATCGTGAATTCGCAGATGATAAGCCAGAATCCCCGCGTTAAAAGAAATACTGCTGTTTCATTTTTTGATTTACCGCGGCTGCCGTAAAGAAATATAGAAGTGCCTGCAAGAAATACAAAAACCGGCGCGCAGAAATGAGTGATCCATCTTGTCAGGAATATCCATTCATTTGTAGTTCCAAAATCAAGAGCGTCATTTCCGGATTTATGATACTGATGAAAATAATCACGTGTATGGTCAAGCGCCATTATGACCATCACTAGACCGCGTAAAAAATCAATGGACTGGATTCTTGGTTTTGAAGATTTTTGTGAATTTGTTTCCACTGTTTTGAATTCTGGAGTTAAATAAAAACAATTTACCGGTTAATGCTGATTACATTTTAAAATAATTCTGATCAATAAATTTTACAATGGATTTATTACATGAATTTGATTATTACTGCTATGAAAAAATTTACGTCGTTGCTGGAGTTCTAAAAAGTTTGCTTCTCATATTCTCTGTTTTAAAATAATACTTGTGCAACTTTTAGTCACCATCAACTATACACTT
The DNA here is from genome assembly GCA_035443185.1 of Ignavibacteria bacterium. Classification (GTDB taxonomy): domain Bacteria; phylum Bacteroidota; class Ignavibacteria; order Tepidaquicellales; family Tepidaquicellaceae; genus UBA2330. The sequence continues at coordinate 17,932 of DAORRV010000076.1, forward strand.
TTGTCATTCTGAGCGAAGCGAAGAATCCATGAATCTAATACCGCTGATATCAGCATGGATTCTTCACTGCACTCACTGCGCTAGTTTTTCCAGAATGACATATAATTTTTTAGAATGAGTTTATTGTAAAAGGAAGTCCGAAGTAGATTCTGTTGTTGGTGATCAATAATTTTGCATAATTTGTTTAGTAAGAGTCAAATGAACT
>DAORRV010000077.1:0-17859 GCA_035443185.1 Ignavibacteria bacterium
GTTGACCAGTTCAGAGTTACATTATTTCTAGAAACTCCGGATGTAAAACTGGAAAGCTCGACAGGAAGAGCACCACCGTCTGAAACGCTGTGATTAGCGCATCTTGTAATTTCAGTGTTAGTATTTACAATATATGAATTAATCTTTGTTCGTGTTAAGGATAATGGAGATTCACAACTGTCTCTGATAATAAACGGATTAGTAATTAAAGCATTCAGATCAATTGGAGTTGTAGATTTCATTAAATATCTGCCGATACGTGTTGGTACACCTTGCGGAATTATAATACCATTTCCTGATCCGGGAACAGAATTAGTTGCCAGTCTTAACTCATACCCCGGGACAGAATTACTGGATGATGCAACAGCATTTGCATTTCTTGGTCTGAATCCGGGAGGTAGATCTGAAACAGCGTCACCACCTGTAGAGTCATAAACGAATGAAGCATTTCCTCCAAATCCGACAGGAAAAGTTCCTAAAGTAGCAGGTACCCAGAAAAAGAACTGCCAACCTGCAACTTCATATAAGTCAGCATTAGTATGGGTAAATATCAGATCAAATACCATAGTATTTGGATCTAAAATATCTGAATTCTTTACTTCTAATGTGTATTGGGGGATTTGTGAGAATGAAACATTTGTAAACAGAACCAAAGCAAATAAAACTGAAAACAATTTAAAAGTTTTTTTCATTTTTTTTGTTTAGTTTAATAAAAAAATATTACGTGGTTTGTTCATTACTTTTTCTACTAAAATAAATCTTTCAGTAAATCCGAAACAATTTTCTCCGGAAAATCAATTATAGAAATCTTTTAGCATTCCTTTTGAAACCCCATGCGGGGCAGGACATTGCCCGCCCCATAAAGGATGAATTACAAATTAGTCTTCTTTCTTTATATTTAAATCTTCAGCTGCATTTATATCAATTTTTGGAACTGCATTTGGATCTGCAATTATTCTGATCTCCTGTGATTCTTTATAATTGATGTTAAATACAGGAAGTTCATATGCACTTAAGATTCCAGGAGGTTTAATTTCTGATACAAAATTATTAGCATTATTATCTGCTAACCCGGCATCAGTAAGGTCAACTACCAAATCCCAGTTTAGATCTGTGATTACATATGGACCACTTATAAAGTTATTTGCATCATTATCAATTGCAGATACATCAGATACATCGACTACTCCGTCTCCATTTACATCACCTGTATATGAAGATGCTTTTCCGTTGATAACAACGGAATTGCCTCCGAATGTCTGAGATGTAGAAGTCGTAAAGTCATATTTTAAAGTATCTGAAACTGTTGAGATTGTACCTGAACTGTAAACAGTGATAGAATTTCTGTGTTTAACTGCTATTCTTACTGGAGCTCCTCTTTTCAGTGCAGTAAAATCAATATACTTTCTTCCATATTTTAAACCACCGCTGCTGACAGAATCAAGATACACTTTGGTTGACTGAATTAGAATATTCGGACTTGAAGAAGCATCATAAAGCAAAACAGTAACAGTATCTTTTACTCTGTTATTACTCTGCAAGCCTTCAAGTGAAATACTTACACCTACTAAGACAACGTCATGTTTATTAAGGTTATTCTGATTTGGTCCAAATTCTACTGCAAGTCCTTTACCGTTAAAAAATAACAGACTGTTATCATTTACCTGCGTAATAGGTACAGCAGCAAATGGATTTCCTGATGATACATATCCTGAATACGCAGTAGGGCCTGTATTTGTCCAGCCCATCATGTAATTTCTGAATACTGTTGCAGCAGGTGTAACTGCTGCTACCTGAGCATTATAATTTGCCAGGAACGAAGAACTTGTATTCTGATTTGTTGTATCTGCAAAAGTAGTTCTCCAGTTTGAATTTGATCCGCCTGTTGTAACTACCTCAAGTACTACCTGGAAAGTTACCCAGTCGGTAGTTGGTGCAAAAGATACTGCTCTGTCATAGGTAATGATGACCTGATTTCCAACTGCTTTATAACTTAACCTGTTTGAACCTCCGGTTAAAGTTCCAAAGTTTGCATCATGCCAGAAAGCCAGTATTGCATTATGTGGAACCTGAGCTCCGTCAATATTAAAGTCATTAATGCTGTAAGTTCCAAACTGTTCTGTCAATCCGATTACACCGTTTGTATTTACAAACAGAGAATCGAATTCATTTCCATTAAGCTTAATTTTTTTGTTGGTCGGATTTATACCGAATTGTGTTAATATATCTGAGAGTTTGAATTTAAAATAACCATCATCAAGAAGACCGACGTTAGTCATTCCCGGTTGTATTACTCCATTTAGAACAATACTTCTGCTTCCGGATGTATCTTTCCATCCCCATTTCGGATAAGAAGGCTGATTTGTTGCCAGACTATTTGCATAAAAATATCCGCTGTCAGCACCAAAATTTGGAGATTGATTGGAGACACTAAAAGAAGATTTTAATGTATCATTTATTCTTTTTGTATCTGTTGAAAGATTGGTATATGCTGTAACATTATAAACACCGGCTGTAGAAAAATTAAATGAAGAAGGCATTGTAATAGATTTTTCATATCCAGATGCAAGTGTATCAGCTGTACTGTCAGCATAAGCGACAGGACCGGTTATTTTATAAACTGTATAAAATGCAGTTGTCTGATTTGATGTTCCGAAATTCCTTATTTTAACAGAAGGGAATACTGCAGGATTACCAACAAAATAAAGACCTGTTGGAGTATTGATAGCAGTAACACCAACATCATTTGCCGGAGGCGGTGCAGGTGTCCACTTATATGTCAAACCAGATGCAGGAAGTGAAGTAACATTATATGTCATAGTTGCTGTATTAACTCCGCCTGCTGCTGAAGTTGACCAGTCTGTACCTGTTCTGTTAATAAAATCTGAATTTGCTGCTCCTCTTAGTCCAACCTGAGGTGCCGCACTTGTGGCTGAAGAAGCAGTATTTAAGCCATATACATATTCAATAACGTTTGTTGTTTCATATAACTTTATCTGGAGATTCATATTTTCATTCGATCCCGCAAATCTTTTAAAATTCTTATATTGAATAGTGTGAACTCTGCTTCCGATAGCACCGGTAGTCATACTTCTGATAGTTCCTGATGCAACTGCAAAAGCTCCTGCAGTTCCGGTAGAAGAAGCATTATCAGACATTGTAATAGTTCCTGCACCTATATCAAAGCTAACTATAGTTACAGTTGGTGCAGCAGCAGTTCCGGGAATTCCGGTACCAGTAATAAATTTTCCTGCAATAACACCGGAAAAGCTGGTAACATTGGTAAGTACTGGACTACCAAGTGTTCTGTCAGCGGTTGAAGAAAAAATTCCCTGAAGATCTCTTCCCATTAATGAAACAGCTCCGCTGTAAGCAACAGTACCTGAGATAGGGGTATATGTATTTCCTGCAGGTAATGTAACTCCAAACGATATAAATGCATTCGAATTTAAATTGTAAGAAGTATAACTATTACCATTGAAAATAAAACTGAATGGGATTACCTGACCTGAATAGTTAACATCATCAAGTGATCCGGCATTTGAAGTTGCAGTGTTTACTGCTTCTGCAACAAGTGTTCCTCCGGCAAACTCTGAATAAGCTCCGGAAGTTTGTGAAAAAGTGTAAGTCGATACCTGCGCCTGAGTATTCATGGCTATGAAAATCAATAACGCAGATAATAAAGAAAATAATTTTGTCATTATTTTTTTTTAGTTTGTTAAAATATGTTAATTAAAAAAGTTTCCTAAAAATAAAACAATTAGTCTATTAAAACAATAGTCATTTATCGGTTCAGAGGCTTAGATCAATTTTATTAAAATAAAAATTAACCTAACAAAATTCTAACAAAAATAATAATACGATTGAATTTTAGACAGAAAGGGTTATTTCGCCTGAGAAGTATTTTTTTATGTTACCTTCTTTGTCACGAAGACATAATGCGCCATCATTTCCAATGCCTTCGAAAGTTGCAGATTCTGAAATGCCGTCATTGTATTTTTTAAATGTAACTATTTTTCCTGAAAGAATGGAAGAGGATCTCCATTTTTTGATAAGTTCTTCACTATCAAATGATATTGAGATATTCCCAAAAAAATTTTTCAGATACGAATTGAGAATATCTTCTGGCGATACTTCTTTTTCAGAATTGAGTTTTAGAGATGTGGTCTTTTCCTTTATAGAATTGTCAAAAACAGTTTGATTCACATTTACACCACAGCCGATGATAAATGTTTTTTCTTTTATATTAATGTCCTTCACTTCAAACAAAAACCCCGATACTTTTTTATTATTCAGAAGCAGATCATTTGGCCACTTCAATATAAAATTCATATCTACTTCATTCTCAAAAATTTCTTTCAAAGTAATAAAAAGAATATAAGATGAATAGAAATTTACTTTGTAAACTTCATCTACATCAAGTTTAAATTTTTTAATAAGAGTAAATGTAAGATTTTCTCCGGGTGAAGAAAACCACTTTCTGTTGAATCTTCCAGTACCGTCTGTCTGATGTGAAGTGAGAATTACTGTATTATCTGCTTCGGGATTTTCTTTTAAATATTCTTTGGCATATTTATTTGTTGAATCTAATTCTTTAAAAAATATAACTTTCTCAATTTTACCTTTAAGTCCGCTATTTAAAAATATCTCTTCGGAAAATTCTGAAGTCATTTGAGATCAAAAAATTATAATTTTTTAAAAAGTATTTATCTATTTTGGCTTCGAAGGTTCTCTGTATTCACTTTTACTTTTTACATCTTCCTTGTCTTTATTTTCAGGTGTTGCTTTATCTTTATTAAAATTTCCTTTATTATTTTCTTCTACACTTTCAATTTCTTTTCTCTTTTTTTCTTTTGTGATCTCTTCTAATTTTTCGGGATCTGCCGAAGATTCATAAGTAAGAGCTGCAAAGCCATCAACTCTGCCAAATCCGTAATACTGATCCCAGCCGGATGTATCTTCTCTCGGATCACCTACCAGATCTCTGGATGTAAATTTGATTATTTTTTTTAAATCATCTGAACTTCGGCTGATATTCTGTGCCAGTAGTAATGAAGAAATTGCACTTACTATTGCTGTTGACTGTGAAGTTCCGCTCCAGAAAACTTCGTAGTTGTCAATATTCTCATAGTCTAATCCGTAGATTTTATTTCCCGGTGCAACTACAGAAATATTATCACCCCAGCAGCTACCACCGCCCCATGAGAATCTACTGCATCTTCTGTCATCTGTATCTGTTGCACCTACAGCCATCACACCATCAAATCCAGCCGGATAATAATTTCTGTTATCACCTTTATTCATCATTGCCGAAACAACTAATACTCCGCTTTCAATTGCATATTCGATAGCTGTTTTTAATACTTTAGAATAATCATCACCGCCTTCACTCATGTTGATAATATCTGCTCCGTTATCGACAGCATATTTAATCGACTCAGACCACCAGTCATATTCGCCGCTGTTATAAGTGTTGAGGTTTTTACAATTCATTATCCTGCATTTCTTATCGACACCTGCAAAACCAATTTGGTTATTTGTACTCGCGCCAATCACAGTTGCAATATTAGTACCGTGTCCAAATCCGTCTTCAGGACGTTTGTCATCATATGCGAAATCCCAGCCTTTAATATCATCAACATATCCATTGTAATCATCGTCAATTCCGTTGTTTGGGATCTCTCCGCTGTTGATCCAGATTCTGTCTTTAAGATCGGGATGATCATCTTTTATACCTGAATCAAGAATAGCAACGACTACTTCATCACTGCCTTCCTCTATATCCCACGCGTAAACAATTTTTATGTCAGCACCAAGTTTGGGAAGTCCACCACTTGTAGGATCTACTGAACCATTGTTCTGCAGATACCACTGCTTATAAAACATTTCATCATTAGGATTGTTTTCAGGATTGCTGTCAGAAAAAATATTTTTAGTCTGTAATTCCTTTACACCTGCTGCATAGCCGGATGAAACCGGTTCACAATATTCTACACTCTCTTCTTCATTCAGATCTGAAACTATTGATTCAATATCAAATTTATTTTCTTCACTTAAAAAAAGAACATATATCCTGTTCATTTCAAATTTTTCATAAAGATCTTTTCTTCCGTTATTAAGTTTGAATACCCTTTTTACTTTTTCGACTTTATAACTTTCGAGTTTTTTATCAAGTGAAGAAATTCCTGAACTGAGACTGATCTCTCCTGTAGCTTCTGAAACCGGTAATTCTTTTTTTGTCTTTAAAAATATTTTTTTGACAGATATGCGGGAAATGTAATCCCCCGTTAACTCAGAACTAACGTTATTTCCGGAGAATATAAATACCGAAGAAGAAATTAAAAAAACTACTAATAATTTTATCATAAATGAGGGTAATATATTTTAAAAATTATATGCAACACCTAGACTTATATTCAAACCATCTACGAACACTTTAGAGTTTAGTGTCTGTTCAAGTTCGTACGAAATTCCATTTATTGTAAACTGCGGAACGAGGAATTCACTTTTGACCTGATATTCGCCTTGCCGGAATCTAACCTCGAACACACCTGATATGTTCCTGCTGAAAAAATATTCCATTGCACTTGTAACTACCAGACTGAATCCGGGTTTTTTCGAAAGAGTTTTAGATTCAATATTTAACAAAGATCTTTGCCTGTTTCCAAAATAAACTCCGACCCCGCCTCCAAAATAGATCTGCAGGTCTTCTGCAAATTCGGGAATATTAAAATAACCCATTAATTCAATAGGTACCATTGTCAGCTTTTCCGTTACTCTTGCCCGAATGGTTACAGAATCCGAACTGAATGTCTGAGTTAATTCATCATCTACAATTGATACAAATTCTGCAGACAGTCCAAATGAAATTTCATCTCTGAATAATTTCTTTCTGATCAGAATACCATAGCCGTAACCACCTGTAACATATTCGAGCTTATTTCTTTCGAAAACACTTTCAGAAAAAGCATTTAGCTGTATTGTAGCAGTAGATACATAATTCAAAGATGTTTTAATACTGAATCCGCTGCCGAGGGTTATTTCTGATTCACTTTGGGAATAAGATATTCCCGTTATAAATAAAATGAACAGGGGAAAAATTTTTAGAATTAACTTCATAAAAAAAACCCACTAGTTTAGTTATAGTGGGTTTAAATAACACTTTTTAAATTAAAGTTTAATTCATTTTTTTCTGACCATTAAAATCAATAATATTTATCCCGGTTATCAACGATCTTTGCTTCTGCCTGCATTTTAGTAAGCCAGTCAGTTACCATCTGTTGTTTTTTGGATGCAAGCATAGTATTTCGGATTTCCGGAGCTTTCAAAACATAATCCTGTTCATTGAATTCTGTAATAGAATTTAATTTTACAATTATAACTCCCTTTTGTCCCTTTAATGGTTGCGAGATCTCACCCGGATTCATTTTAAATATTTTACTGTAGACACCGTGGTCAAGTCCGATTGTACTTTCAGGTTTTGAAACGCTGACACTATCTGAATGTCCAAAAATATATTGTGAATACTGATCTTTTAAACTCATAATATCTCCGCCTGCAATTTTACTTTCAATATCCTTTGCAATTCCAGTTAATACTAATGCCTTTTTTTCAGTAATTACTTTTGGCTTAATTAAGGTTACTTTTACTGAATCAAAATTCTGATACCCTTCCGGCTTTTTATCGGTGATCTTATAAATTGCATATCCTGTAAGTATTTTTACCGGCTCAGTATATTCACCTACTTTACCGTCAAAACCGAAATTCATTACTTTTTTGTTTGCTGAGCTTAATGGAATCTGTCCGTCCCTGTTAATATCCTGAGACTCTGCGATCTGAAGTTTTAATTCTTTTGCAAGAGTATCTATATTTTTTCCTTTTTCAAGTTCAGCATAAAATTCATCTGCTTTTTTCTTATTAAGCTGCTTGCTTCTACCGCTTGGTGCTACGGGTTTTGTGATCTGAGCAATTTTGAATTCTTTTTTCTCTCTGCCATTTACTTTAATAATATGAAAACCAAACTGAGTATACACAGGTCCGACTACATCACCAACTGTTGCATTATTTGCAGCCGTTTCAAATTCCCCTACCATAGCTCCTTTTGCAAACCATCCAAGATCACCTTTGTTCTGCTTTGCGGAAGGATCGTCAGACAATTCAAATGCAAGTTCTTTTATATCCTCACCGCCTTTGACTCTATTATAAAGATCTAATGCCTTCTGATATGCAGCAGCAGAATCAGTATCTGTCTTGATCAGAATGTGAGTTGCGTTTGTAAATATTTCTTCAGTCTCTTTTGAATCCAACAGTTTAATGATCTGATATCCTTCTTCTGTGATCAACACTTTGGAAATGTCTCCAGGATTTGCTTTAAATAAGAATTCTGTTGCACCAGCTTTAAAGCTGTTTGCTTTTTGAAAATCACCGTTGAATGGTATTGAAGAATTTTCATTTACCAGTTTTATAAGTGATGAATCTTCAACTGTAGCTGTCTCCAGATCCTTTTTGTATCTTTCGAGTTCTTTCATGACATTTACAGAATCTTCAGGTGTTGCCAGATCAGGGAAATTTACATACTTTAACTTCATCGATTCTTTCTGAATGAAATCAAGTTTATTCTCTTCATAATATTTCTTCATATCTTCATCTGTAACTGCAAATAAAGATGAATCCGTTACAGTATTATAATCTAGTAAAATGTAATCTATATTTGCAAATATATTATCGTCCTTATATTTCTGAAGTACGTCTCCTTCAGTTACTAAAGCTCCTTCTGAAATTATTGCCTGGAGTTTTTCCGAAAGTAAAGTCTCTCTGACATAAGTTTCTACCTGTCCCCAGAACTGAGTTGCTTCCTTTGTTTTCATTCCAAGTGCCTGCTGATAAAATCCTGCATTAAACACACCTGTAGAATCCATGAAATTTCTTTTTATCTGCTCAGGTAATGATTCAGGACGGTTGTATATCCAGTCTAATATTTCACGGTCAGATACAGTAATTCCATATTCCTCAATTGCCTGTCTGGTGAGAGACTGGTTTACAAGACTGCTCCAGACCTGTTCTCTTATCTGCGAAATTTTTGCTTCATCAATGTCAGCATTCGGATCCTGCTGTCTCTGCTGCTCAATTTGCTGCTGAACTATCCTCTCAAATTCCTGATACGAAATCTCATTATCATTGATCTTTCCAAAGGCTTCATTCTGTCCTCCTACTCCCATATAATTCATTCCCCATTCAAACACAATGGTAGCAAGAAATGCTATTATCAAAATAATAATGATCAACGGCATCTTGTCCCGCATCTTGTTCATGATACCTGTATTCTGCACTTTCGGTTTAGACATTAATTAAAAAAGCTCCTTAATATATTAATTAAAAAAATGGTTTTGTGAAACAGTAAAACTAATTTTTTTGCTTTGTAAAAGCAATGAATTTATAATAGCGATTGGCAGGAATATAACATTTGTTTTACTTATCAATATTCCATACAATGTTATTCAATTTCAGACAAAATATTACTTTTTATCCAGCATCCCTTCTACAAAAGTGTAAGGGTCAGTCTTTTTTTCTGAGATCAGTTCAAGATTATCATTAAGATACTTTTTCTTGTCCTCTCCCCAAAAGCTTACTGTCAGCTTGTTTGTAAGTAGTTCAGTAATTTTTTTCTTAAGTTGTTGCTGTCTTTTTGTTTTTAAATATCCTGACTTCATAAGGTGTGATTTATGTTCAAGTATTTTTTCAAACAACTCTTCGATACCTATATTCTTACTGGCGGTACTTTTTAAAACATCTATTATCCAGTTATCCGGTGTAGGTGGTTTCAGATGAATGATGTTTTTAATTGTTGCCGCGACTGCATCTGCTCCATCTCTGTCAGATTTATTTAATACAAAGATGTCTGCTATTTCCATTAGACCTGCTTTCATTGCCTGAACAGAATCACCCGACTCAGGAACAAGTATAACCAAAGTAGTATCTGCAGTCTGAGCAATATCAAGTTCTGATTGACCTACTCCGACAGTTTCAATAATTATAAAATCTTTTCCCGATGCATCAAGTACATCACAAGCTTCCACTACATTTTTACATAATCCGCCGAGACTTCCTCTCGTTGCCATCGATCTGATAAATACATTTTCCAGAAGTCCGGAGTCCTGCATTCTGATCCTGTCACCAAGCAATGCACCGCCGGTAAACGGGCTTGTAGGATCGACAGCTATTACGCCTGTTTTCAATCCCTTTTCATTCATCAGCTTTAAAAGACCATTTGTTACTGTAGATTTTCCTGCGCCTGGAGGTCCCGTAATTCCGATCCTGTGAGCTTTGCCGGTAAACTTATACAAACCTTTTAATAATTTTTCATTGCCTTCTGATTCATTTTCAATGATCGTTAGTGCTTTCGCTATAGATCTTTTGTCTGAAGCTCTGATCTTATCTACTAAATTATTTAGGAATTCGTCTGTCATAATCTTATTGTAATTTCTATTCCGGAATTGTGCCCGTTTCCATACTCTGTTTGGAAATGTAATTTCAAAACGAAACTCCGATTCGTTATAGTTCTGTCAAAAGCAATCCGCATATAATTTTAAAATGCGTAAATTTTATTATTAAAAAAATTAATCTTTGCCGATTCTTTTCTGCCAGTTCCATGAAGTCAGCATCATATCATCCAGGTCTCTCTCAGCTTTCCACCCTAGAACTTCATTTGCTTTTTTAGTGTCGGAAAAAATACTTACAACATCTCCACCTCTTCTTGGACCGATCTTATAATTTAATTTCAATCCTGTTACATTTTCAAAAGAATTAATAACTTCAAGCACACTGTTGCCATTTCCTGTACCAAGATTGAAAACCTCAATCTGAGTTTCGGCTTTTTTATCTTCCATTCTTTTCAATGCAAGTACATGTGCTTTCGCCAGATCTACTACATGAATATAATCTCTTATGTTTGTACCATCAGGCGTATCATAATCATTCCCGTTGACAGTGAGCATTTCTCTTTTGCCTATTGCAGTCTGAGTGATATAAGGTACTAGATTATTTGGAATACCGATTGGTAGCTCACCAATAAGTGAAGTATCATGAGCACCGGTCGGATTAAAATATCTTAATACTATAGAATTTAATTCTGAAATTTTCGAAATATCAAACAACATCTGCTCGCCAATCTGTTTTGTAAATCCGTATGGTGACTCAGCTTTTTTGACAGGTGAATTTTCTGTAACAGGTAATTTGTCCGCTTCACCATATACTGTGCATGAAGATGAATAGACAAATTTATTTATACTATTTTTTTGGATCTCCTGTAAAAGATTTACCATACCTGTCACATTATTGTGATAATACATCAGTGGATCATTTACGGATTCACCAACTGCCTTGAATGCAGCAAAATGAATTACAGCTGTTATATCTTTTTGATCAGCAAAAAATTCTTCAAGAGCTTTTCTGTCACAAAGATCTATTTTGTGAAAATAAGGTTTCACACCTGAAATTTTTTCGATGTTATTTACAACATCAGCAGATGAATTTGATAGGTTATCTATAATTAAAACTTCATAGCCTTCGTTCTGAAGTTCAACGACAGTATGTGATCCAATATATCCCGTACCACCTGTTACTAAAATTTTCATATTTTTAAAAATATTTTATAATTGTTTAAAGCCGATATCTTTTCTGTAATACTTATTTTCAAATTCTATAAGTTCAGCATTTCTGTAAGCTTTTTCTTTTGCATCAGATAAAGAACTTTGAGAAATTCCTACCACTGATAAAACTCTTCCGCCGTTTGTCAATACTGATCTGCCGTCTGATGAAATTGCAGTGCCTGACTGAAATACAATACAATCGTCATTAGAAATTTCCATACCTGAAATTAAATTTCCTTTTTCAAATTTATCCGGATACCCTTTAGATGCAAGCACCACGCAGCAGGCATATTCATCTTTTATTTTCAGATCATATTCAGAAATTTTATTGTCTGACGATGCAAACATAAGTTCAAGAAAATCTGATTCTATCAAAGGAAGTACAGCCTGTGTTTCAGGGTCACCGAATCTGCAGTTGAATTCTATCACAAATGGTTCATCATTCACTATCATAAGTCCGCAGTAAAGACAACCTTTAAATTCTCTGCCTGTATTTTTCATTTCCATTAATACAGGTTTAATGATCTTTGAGTTTATTTTTCTGATCATTTCATCAGACATAAATTTTTTGACCGGCGCTACAGCTCCCATTCCTCCTGTATTTTTTCCTGTTTCTCCTTCGGAAATTTTTTTATGGTCCTGAGAAAAAGGAAGCAGTACATAGTCTGTCCCGTCAGTAATTGCAAAGACAGATACTTCTTCTCCATTCAGAAATTCCTCTGCAATAAATTTTCTTCCGGCACTACCAAATGTATTTCCACCGGTAAAATCTTTTACAGTTTCCATTGCCCTTGAAAAATCTTCAGCAATGATAACGCCTTTACCGGCAGCAAGTCCGTCCGCTTTTATTACTACAGGATATTTACAATTTTTAAAATAATCTTCAGAGGTATTAATATTACTTTCATCAAATGATCTGAATTCAGCAGTCGGTACTCCTGAATTTTTCATTAATTCTTTTGAAAAAATTTTACTCGATTCTATTTCAGCCGCAGCTTTTGAAGGACCGAAGATCCTGAGTCCTTTGGATTGAAACAGGTCTGTGATACCTATTGATAAAGGTGTTTCCGAACCGGCAATCGTCAGATCAATATTTTCTCTTAATGCAAAATCTGAAAGTGAATTAATGTCAGTAGGTTCCACATAAATACTCTCCGCATATTTCACAGAACCCGGATTTCCTTTTGTTATAAATATTTTTCCTGAATTATTTTTAAATGAGTCAGAATTGTAAACAGCATATGCAAGAGCATTTTCCCTGCCTCCGTTTCCGACTATTAAAATTTTCAATTGAATTAAATCAGGTTTATAATTACGGGGATAAGTTTATTCTTAATTTTCGACAGATCCTAAAATTTAAAACATGAAAAATGTGCAAAAAATCTTTACTCTATATCTACCAACAGATTGAATTCTTTAGCCAGCTCATAGGTCAGTGTTTTTCTGTCGTACAGTTCCACCACCTCTTCATTTGCAACAGGCATCTGATTATTTTTATAAAGTCCATAATATTCATGAAAAATTTTCATTAGGTCTTCCGGATTTTCTTCAGCAAAACGTATAGCATTATATTTCTCGAGCATCTTTTTTGTGACACCTTCCGGAATGCATGCAATTATATTTTTTCTGCTGCCAATGTATTCTCCGATCTTTCCGGGCATCGCTGCGTCATCATTTTCACCTCTGCTGATCATAAAGAAAAGTACGTCCGAGGCAAGCAGATATTTTACACATTCAATATGTTCGATGTAACCAAGTAAATTTATTGACTTCCCCAGATTGTAACTTTCGATCAATGCAGTATTTTCCTTTGACATAGCACCAATAAAACAAAATTCAACTTCTGATTTCAGTTCAGGAAATTTTATAAAAAATTTATTTATAGCTTCGAGATAATACTTCGGATTCCTTGTATAAAAACTCCCTGAATAAGTGATCCTCATTTTATTGGTAATGGGCAATTCACCCTGAGCAGCATTTTCAAAATCCTCAGTATCAAATCCATGCGGGATTATCTTTACATCATTGTATTCAATATTTCCATATCTGGAAATGACAAGCTCTTTTACTCTCCTGTTAGTTGTAATAATTTTATTCGCATCCTTTAAAACATTCTTCTCAAGTTTCATATTTGACATCTTGTGAAAAGGAGTTGCATAATAATTCAATACCGGACTGTCCACCCATGCATCTCTGTAATCAATAACCAACGGCACTTTGAATTTTTTCTTCACATCCTGTCCGACAAGAAAATCTGTATAAGGCGGAGCTGTAGCAAAGATCACATCAAAACCGCCATATTTTTCCCAGACATCTACAGCTTTCTTGAATGCTTTATTTCTCCAGTATTTTTTATTATCAGGAATCAGAAAAAACTGACCGGTTCTGCTGCGGACTTTTCTCAGACGTTCATTCGGATTTTTAATAATAATATCTTTTACATTTTTTATGTCTTCACCGGTTCTTTCAATCTTGATGCCGCAATCAATAGCTTCTTTTAAAAGACTTTCATCCACTGCAAAATATTTTTTCGGACTGTCAGTTAATACTACAGGATCCCATCCGTAATCTTTTAGATACTTTGCAAATTTCAATGTCCGCTGTACACCGCCCATTCCCATTGGCGGGAAATAGTATGATATTATTAAAACTTTATTCAAATATTCTTTTTATATATCAAATCTTTTATAATAAAATGAAATTACTTTTTAAAATAACTCATATTAAATCTATATTGTGATCAGCTCTTTTGATGAACTGTTCAAAATTTCACATCCGTCTTCTGTAACAATCACATCATCTTCTATCCTGACTCCGCACAGCCCTTCCACATAAATACCCGGCTCTATTGTGATAATATTATTTTTTTCAAGAATGTAATCTGTCCTCTGATTCAATGAAGGTCTTTCATGAATATCATATCCAAGTCCGTGACCGAGTCCGTGACCAAAATTCTCGCCAAATCCGTTTTCAGTTATAAAATCCCTTGCGGCTGCATCGACTTCTTTTACACTGACGCCTGCCTTTACTTTATCAAGTGCTTTAAGCTGTGCCTCTTTAACAATGCTGTAGATCTTATGACATTCTTCACTTATCTCACCTATTGCAATTGTCCGTGTCATATCTGATTTCATACCTTCGACTGTACATCCAAAATCTAACTTTAGTAATTCACCATTCTCGATTTTTTTATCTGTCGGTCTCGCATGAGGAAAAGCACTTCTCACGCCAGATGCAACTATAGGCTCAAATGAATCCGAATCAGCTCCGTAGATTTTATGAAGAAAAGAAATTTCAGCAGAGACTTCACGTTCTGTCATACCGGGTCTAATGATATTAAGAAGTTCAGTAAATGTATCATCAGTTATCTTTACAGCTTTTTTGGTTAGCTCAATTTCCTTTTCATTTTTTTGAGAGACAATATTTTCGATCAGTGAATCTGCAGGAATAAATTCAAGTCCATAAAATTCATTTTTGAGATTCTGATAATCATTATATGTAAGTATGTTTGATTCAAACCCAATTTTCTTTAGTCCATTCTTTTCAGAAAGTTCTTTCAGAAAACCCATCGAATTCTGTGTATATATTATCACATCGAATTCTTTATAAACTTCTTTTGAAGATTGAGTCTTATATCTAAAATCCGAAATAAAATAATTTTTATCCTTAGTCAGAAGTATATTGGCAGCACTTCCGGAAAAACCTGAAATGTATCTGATATTAGGAAGACTTTTTACAAGAAATGAATCCACTCCAAGCGGCTCAAACCTGTCCCTGATTTTCTCTAATCGAGTCATTTATTAATTTTTTACAATAACTTCAAAAATACTCATTCATGCAGGTAATATCAATGAATGTTTTGGTGCTAAAACACTTGCAAATTATATGATAAAACTTTCTTATCTGATTCAGTCTTTAAGATATTCAAGGTTCTTGCTGCATTTCAATATTGCTCACTAACATAAACTCAATTTATTTCCTCCAATCTTTAACATTGAAATATCATTTTAATAATTTTATTTTAGTCTCTTAAAATAAAATGAAATTACTTTATTCATATCTAAAAAAGTATAAGAAGCTTCTGATCATTGCATTGATCCTTGCTGCTGTCAATCAGGTGTTTTCACTTCTTGATCCTTTTATCTTCAGATATATTATCGATGACTATGCAACGAAATATACCGAGTATACAACTTCTGAATTTTTTAAAGGCGTTGGATTTTTACTTATGCTTGCAGTCGGTGCAGCACTGATCTCAAGGATCGCAAAAAATATACAGGACTATTATTTAAATGTTATTACTCAAAAGCTCGGAGCAGACATTTATACAGATGGTATCAGTCATTCGCTGAAGCTGCCCTATTCTGTCTTTGAAGATCAAAGCAGCGGACAGACTCTCGGCATTCTCCAAAAAGTCCGGACAGATTCTGAAAAAATGATATCAGCTTTTGTAAATGTTATGTTTACTTCTATTGTTGGAATTTTATTTGTAGGCATTTATGCTTTCTCAGTTCACTGGGTTATAGCTCCGATATATCTTAGCGCAATTCCGATAATTGGTTTATTAAGTTCGTCCTTCGGAAAAAAAATTAAGACAATTCAAAAAACAATAGTTGACGAAACTACAGCATTAGCAGGATCAACTACTGAATCTCTTAGAAATATCGAGCTCGTAAAAAGTCTCGGACTTTCTCAGCAGGAGATCAACAGACTCAATAATACTACCGATAAAATTTTACTGCTGGAATTAAAAAAAGTAAAATACATCAGAAGTCTTAGTTTTATTCAAGGTACTATTGTTAATTTATTACGAACGAGTATTCTTTTTATTATGATGTATCTGATCTTTACGCAGGCGATCACAACAGGTCAGTTCTTTACTTTATTTATTTACTCATTTTATATTTTCGGTCCGCTGCAGGAGCTTGGGAATATTATAAATATTTATAAAGAAGCTGAAGTATCTCTTAATAATTTTCAGGAAATAATGAATACTCCTGTCGATCCAAAGCCAAAAGATCCTGTCATTATAAATGAAATTGAAACTCTCGAATTTGATGATGTCACTTTCAGACACAAGTCTTCAAATACAAATGCACTGAGTCAGATATCATTTAAGACAGGTGTTGGAAAAACAATTGCATTCGTTGGTCCGTCCGGCTCGGGAAAGACAACATTGGTAAAACTCCTGCTTGGTTTATACAGACCTATAGAAGGAAATATTTTATATAATGGCACTCCTTTTGACAAAGTGGATCTCGACAGTCTCAGGGAAAAGATCGGATTTGTATCTCAGGATTCTCAGCTTTTTTCAGGGACGATCAGAGAGAATTTATTATTCGTAAATCCCAAAGCAACCGATGAAGAATGCTATGAAGTATTATATAAATCAAACTGCCATACTCTTCTCGAAAGAGCTGACAATGGTCTCGATACTGTCATAGGTGAAGGTGGAGTAAAAGTTTCCGGAGGAGAAAAGCAGCGGCTGTCAATAGCAAGAGCTTTGCTGAGAAATCCGAATCTTATGATATTTGATGAAGCGACTTCAGCACTGGACTCCATTACCGAAGAAGGAATAAATAAAACTATCCGTGAAATTTCATCAGGAGGTAATCATATAACTCTCATGATTGCACACAGACTTTCGACGATTATGCATGCAGATACAATTTATGTTCTCGAAAGAGGAAATATTATCGAGTCAGGAAAACACGAAGAACTTATTGAATTAAAAGGTTTGTATTATGCAATGTGGAGACAGCAGATCGGTGAAAGAAAGTTTATTGTTGAAAGTGCAGTACTTGACGCTGAAAAAAGAATGAATTAATTTTTTATTTTTAAATTTTACCCTCTTGTGCTTCATCAATCTTTTCTCTGAACTTTTCATCATCAGTTATTTCACGTCCGAGAAAATAGGAAAGTAAAGTTCTGATCACTACACTTAATCCAAGTATCATCAGATCCTGCATGGTGTTTTCGAGAATGGTCCTCACCACATCTGCGGCAATTAAAAAATCCAGCCCGAGTAAAAGATAATATCCGAAATCTATTTTTACTGTGTTCAGTCGTTTGAGAGAATAAGTTCCTTTGATCCGTCCAAGCTCGTTTCTGACAAAACTTATAGCTCCTAAAATTGAACCATAAGCAATTACGATCAGACTCATATAACTAATAGTCAGCGAAGTGTTAATTATAAATACATCCATCTAAA
>DAORRV010000078.1:0-17702 GCA_035443185.1 Ignavibacteria bacterium
CGTTATTCAATTCCGTCAGATGTCAGAGGTCAGACATCTGATGTGAAGCTTATTGTTTACAATAATCTTGGAAAAGAGATCATGACTTTAGTTAATGAAAAGCAAAACGCCGGAAGCTATGCAGTTGATTTCAACGGAGATGGTTTGCCGAGCGGAGTTTATTTTTATAGACTGGAAGCGGGTGAATTTGAGGAGACGAAGCGGATGATTTTGTTGAAATAACTACATTTGTCTCTGTAGAATATTTTCGCTTTCTTTCCAATCAGTCTGTTATGACAATTAACAATAGAATTTTTTAATTCATAATCCGCTTTTCTAAATTTTCAATTCGTAATTTCTAATCAATATACAATATTCCGTTTTCCTCAAAAATAATCTTAAAATTTATTTATATAATAAGTATTTTAACGCATGACAAAAATCGACGAGTTATGTATTAACACCATCCGGCTGCTTTCTGCAGATGCGGTTCAGAAAGCTAATTCCGGTCATCCGGGCATGCCGATGGGTGCTGCTGCGATGGCATTTTCTTTATGGACAAATGAAATGAATTATGATCCATCCGATCCGGACTGGCCCGGCAGGGACAGATTTATTTTGTCTGCGGGACACGGAAGTATGCTGCTTTACAGTATGCTTTATCTTACCGGATATGAACTAACTCTTGACGACATAAAAAATTTCCGTCAGCTCGACAGTAAAACTCCCGGTCATCCTGAATCACATCTGACTAAAGCTGTCGAAACAACTACAGGTCCGCTCGGACAGGGATTTGCAAACGGAGTCGGCTTTGCAATTGCACAGAAATATCTTTCTGCCAAATATGACAGACCCGGATTTAATATTTTTGATTATAATATTTATGCAATCGTAAGCGACGGTGATCTGATGGAAGGAATCTCATCTGAAGCTGCTTCACTTGCAGGTCATCTGAAACTCGGAAACATGATCTATCTTTATGATGACAATCACATTTCGATCGAAGGAAATACTGAAATTGCATTTACAGAAGATACAGCAAAACGTTTTGAAGCATTCGGCTGGCAGGTGATAGAAGTTAGTGATGGTAACGATCCTGATAAAATATCTGAAGCTGTTAAAAAAGCTAAACAGGAAAAAGATAAACCTTCATTAATAAAAATCAGAACTCACATTGGATTCGGAAGTCCGAATAAAGCTGACTCAGCAGGATCACACGGTTCGCCGCTTGGTGAGGATGAACTTAGACTTACAAAAGAAAATCTTGGATTCGATCCGGATAAAAGTTTTTATGTTCCGGATGAAGTATTGAAGTTTTTCAGAGACAAAGGTGAAAATGGAAAGAAGAAAAAAGATGAATGGGAAAAATTGTATTCAGAATATTCCGGAAAATTTCCCGATGAATCTAAAGGGATCGGCAGATTAATGAAGGGAGAATTCATTGAAGGATGGGAAAAAGCTTTTCCTGTATTTACAACTGATGAAGGAAAGATGGCTACGAGATCTGCATCGGGTAAGACGCTTAATGCAATTGCAGAATATTTCCCTCAGATGATCGGAGGTTCGGCAGATCTGGAACCTTCCAATAATACATTCTTAAAAAAGTATAAAAGTTTTCAGCCGGGAAATTATGACGGAAGAAATCTGCACTTCGGTGTCCGTGAGCATGCAATGGGAGCGGTCTTAAGCGGAATTACTCTTACACTTCCGATGATCGCATACGGTGCGACATTTCTGATTTTTTCAGAATATATGCGTGCACCGATCAGACTTGCAGCGATCATGGGTATCAGACCAATCTATGTATTTACTCATGACAGCATTGCGCTTGGTGAAGACGGCACGACTCATCAGCCGATAGAACAGCTTATTTCTTTAAGATCAATTCCAAATCTTACAGTGATAAGACCTGCGGATGCAAATGAAACTTCACAGGCATGGAAGACAGCGCTTGAAATTAAGTCAGGACCGGTAGCACTTGTGCTGACCAGACAAAATCTTCCGATAATAGATCAGTCAGAATTTGGCAGTGCAGAGAATTTAAACAAAGGTGCATACATACTAAGTGATTGTAATGTCGAGCCTGAGATATTATTGATCGCGACAGGTTCTGAAGTATCGCTTGCAATGGAAGTTCAGATCGCTTTACAATCCGAAAATATTTCTTCGAGAGTCATCAGCATGCCTTCATGGGAATTATTTGAGAAACAGACAGATGAATATAAGGAGATGATAATTCCTAAAAAAATAAAAAAAAGAATTTCAATTGAAGCCGGATCTAAACTGGGCTGGCATAAATATACAGGTGATAATGGTTTGAACATCGGCATCGATGAATTCGGTAAGTCAGCACCCGGAGATGTTTTAATGAAGGAGTATGGCTTTGATAAAGATAAGATCATTGATAAATTAAAAAAGCATTTTCAGATAAAATAAACTTTATATCAGTATCCGCAAAGTATGAAGATCACGAGACTCTGCTGGAACAGGTATTAATAAATTAGTATCCGCAGAGTCCGAAGAACGCGTGACTCTGCGGGAACAAGAACAATTTTTCGGATAAACTGAAAAAACATTTTCACATAAAATTAATTTTTATTAAATAAAGTAATTTACAGATTCAGAATATGAATATAACAAAAAATGATTTCAGCTTTGGCAGATATAAGTCTGACATAAAAAAGAAAATAGAAAAAATAGAAACTTCCGACATCCCGGAAAGGATATTTAATAAGGATTTTACTGTATGGAAAGATTTACCCGAATTTGAACAGCTTATTAAAAACAGATTAGGATGGCTGATGCTTCCTATTACGATGCAGGAGAAAACTGATGAGATAGATTCGTTTGTATCGGAGATCAGAAAGAGCGGATTCGAATATGCAGTAGTAATGGGAATGGGCGGCAGCAGTATGTGTCCGGAAGTTTGCAGAGATACATTCGGAGTAAGAAAAGGATATCTGGATTTATTCGTACTCGACAGCACTGACCCGCAGTCTGTAACTGATATTGAAAATTCTATAGACATTTCAAAAACATTATTCATAGTATCAAGCAAGTCCGGATCCACTATCGAAGTCGATTCATTCCTCAGATATTTTTTTGCAAAAACTGAAGAGATATTTTCTGATGATGCCGGCAGCAGATTTATTGCAGTCACTGATCCGGGCACGTATCTTGATTCACTATCTGCCGAACTTGGTTTCCGAAAGACATTTGTAAATCCAGCAGACATTGGCGGCAGATATTCTGCACTTTCATTTTTTGGACTTGTGCCGGCAGCGCTGATTGGAGTTGACATAAAAAGGTTTTTGAAAAATGCAGAAGTTGTTATGAACATGTGTTTCGAAAATTCATTTTTTAAGAACCCGGGTTTTTCAACAGGGATGATTGCAGCTTATTTATCAGAATTTGGTGTGGATAAACTTACGTTTGTTTTATCGGATAAAATCAAATCATTTGGATATTGGGTAGAGCAATTAATTGCAGAGAGTACGGGAAAAGAAGGCAAAGGTATCTTGCCAATAGAAGGAGAAATTACTGGCAAAGCAAATTCATACAACAGGGACAGGTTCTTTGTAAATATTTATCTTAAAAAAGATAAAAACAAAAAGAAGGTTAAAGCTCTGGCTAAGAAGAAATATCCGGTTTTAAATATTGAGATAGATGAACTTTATGACCTTGGCGGACTTTTTTATTTATGGGAATTTGTAACAGCAGTAATAGGCTACGCAATGGACATAAATCCGTTTGACGAACCAAATGTAAAAGAGAGTAAAGATAATACTTCGAAAGTATTGGATTATTATGAAGAGAATAAAAAACTTCAGGAGCAGACAGCCGTTTCCGGAAATAAAAAAATAAAACTTTATACAGGTAAAGAAAGTGATACACTGAATTTACTTTCATTCAAAAAAGGTAAAGCGAAAATTTCTGAAGTAATAAAATATTTTACGGATCAGTTTGCTGTAGGAGATTATTTTGCAGTCATGGCATATCTGAACAGATCTGAAAAAGCAGATTCACTGCTTCAGGAGCTTAGAGAAATTTTGAGATCAAAATTCAAATCTGCGACAACAGTAGGTTTCGGACCGAGATTCTTGCATTCGACCGGACAGTTTCACAAAGGCGGACCGGATAAAGGCATGTTTATACAGATCGTATGTGATGATAAAACAGACATTGAAATACCCGGAAAGGATTTCAGCTTTAGTATTTTAAAGCAGGCACAGTCAGAAGGGGATTTTGAATCTTTACAAAAGCATGACAGAAGAGTTTTAAAATTCAATATCGGAAAAGATATTAACAAAGGTCTAAAAGAAATTATAAAAGAATTCAAAAGAGCATTAAAAAAATAAATAATAAATTAATAAAGCATAAATGAAAATAGGATTTATCGGACTTGGAAAGATGGGAGCTTTCATGGTGGAAAGACTTCTCAATGACGGACATGAAGTGGTCGTCTATAACAGAACTCCTGAGAAGACTAGAGAGATTGAAATGAAAGGAGCTATTGCATCTTATTCACTTGAGGAATTAGTTGAAAAATTACCATCTCCAAAAATAGTATGGATGATGATTCCATCAGGAGATCCTGTTCAGAAGACGATCGGGGAGCTTATTCCATTACTAAATAAAGAAGACATAATCATCGACGGTGGAAATTCCTATTATAAGGATACTGTCAGAAGATCTGCTGAGCTTGAAAAAGTTGGAATAAATTATTTAGATGCGGGTACAAGCGGCGGTATATGGGGACTTAAACTTGGATACTGCGTAATGGTCGGTGGTGAGAAAAATATTTTTGAACAATGCGAACCTGTTTTTAAAACACTCGCACCTGAGAATGGATATAAATATATTGGCAAAGCAGGTGCAGGTCATTATGTGAAAATGGTTCATAACGGAATTGAATATGGTATGATGCAGGCATATGCGGAGGGATTTGAACTGATGCATAAGTCGGATTATAATATCGATCTTCATGGAGTGGCAGAGCTGTGGGATCAGGGAAGTGTCGTGAGATCGTGGCTTTTACAGTTGCTGGCAAATGCATTGAAGGATGATAAAGATCTCAGTTCGCTGAAAGATTATGTCGAAGATTCAGGTGAAGGCAGATGGACAGTACTTGACGGCATTGAAAAAAGCGTACCTCTTCATGTAATCACTGATTCATTGTTTGCAAGATTCCGTTCGAGACAGGATGAGTCTTATGGAGCAAAGATACTTTCTGCTTTGAGAAATGAATTCGGCGGACATGCAGTTCAGAAAAAATAAAGAGAGATTATTTTTTCAACAGTTTAAATTTTTAGAGATCAACAACAATCTGAGAAGAGTTCACAGTGACTTTAATTGTTTGTAACTAAAAAAATTACTTGTTGAATATAAAAATACAAAATCTGTATCAAAACTTTTTGAAACACCAGCAACTGCATACAACGGATTATTTTTTTTTACTTGTAAATATCCTTTAACAAAACTTACAAATTGAGTTTAGAATATACAGTTAAACCCAGTTATAACAACAGAATGCCGGATCCATTTACTCTGATAATATTCGGAGCCAGCGGAGACCTAACTGAAAGAATGCTGATTCCTTCTTTGTATCATTTATTTTCAGAAAATGAGCTGCCGGAAAATTTTTCAGTGGCAGGTTTTTCAAGAAAGGAAATGACGAATGAATCTTTCAGAGAAAATATGAAAGCCGGTGTGATCGAACATTACGGCCCGGATAATTTCAATGAAGATATCTGGAAAAAATTTGAAAAAAACCTTTACTATTTTATAGCGGATTATAAAGACTCAGGTTCATATAAAAAATTATTATCAGAAATCGAAAAAATAGAAAATGAGAAAAAGTCGGGAGGCAACAGATTGATATATATGGCAGTACCGCCTTCGTCACTTTCTGAAATAATAACGAATACAGGGGAGAGCGGCCTCAATAAGGAAGTTGATAAAAATTCATGGACAAGAATAATTCTGGAAAAACCATTTGGACATGACCTTGAATCTGCTATGAAATTAAATAATATCGTCAGTAAATATTTTTCAGAAAAACAGATATACAGGATCGATCATTATCTTGGAAAGGAATCTGTACAGAATATTCTCGTAACAAGATTTGCAAACGGTATCTTTGAGCCTCTCTGGAACAGGAATTATATTAATCATATTGAGATCACTTCTTCGGAAAATATCGGAATAGAAAGCAGGGGTGGATACTATGATAACTCAGGAGCATTGAGGGACATGGTGCAGAATCATCTGCTTCAGCTTCTCGGATATATTGCAATGGAACCGCCTTCGACTTTTGATTCAAATTCTATCCGTGACGAATCTCTTAAAGTATTTCAGTCTGTCAGACCGGTAAATGAAAGTGAAGTCGACAAAGTTGTGATCAGAGGGCAATATACCGGATCTAAAATAAGAGGTGAAAAAGTCAACGGATACCGGGAAGAAGAAGGAGTGGAAGAGAATTCACGAACCGAGACATTTGTTGCACTAAAATTATTTATAGATAACTGGCGCTGGGGAGGAGTTCCGTTTTATATAAGGACAGGAAAAAGACTTCCTACACGCGTGACAGAGATTGTGATCCATTTCAAAGCCACTCCGCATCATCTTTTTAAAAGTGAAAGTGATATTGCTGAGTCCTATAATATGCTCGTGATCAGGATTCAGCCTGACGAAGGGTTGCTTCTGAAATTTGCAATGAAGGTTCCAGGATCTGAATTCAAAGTGCAGAATGTGAATATGGATTTTCATTATACTGATCTGAAAGATCTGGATCTGAATACTGCTTATGAAAAACTTTTGCTTGATTGTATGCTTGGCGATTCTACATTATTTATAAGAGCAGATTCAGTGGAAGCGTGCTGGGAAATCATTCAGCCGATACTTAATGCATGGAATAATAATCCGGACATTATTGTTTATGGCTATCCTGCAGGTACATGGGGTCCGGAATGTGCAGATGATCTGATCGCGGGAAAAGATTTTCAATGGAGATACCCTTGCAAAAACCTTGCTAATGATGATAATTATTGTGAACTGTAAATACAAATACTTCTATTCTGAAAAAATCTTTTCTAAATTGTTAAAATAAATTTTTATTATAAAAGAAAATTTAAAAATATTTGAAAGTAAAGAATCACTCTCTGTAAATTTAGCAGATGATTTTATTCATATTTGTTCTGACATTTTAAAAGAAAAAGAATTTTTGAACATAGCTTTATCAGGAGGAAATACCCCAAAACTTTTTTTTGGTAAGCTATTGAATAAAAGATCAGTATTTAACGACTGGGACAGGTTAAGATTTTTTTGGGTGGATGAAAGATGTGTACCTGCAAATGATATTGAAAGTAATTATGGAGAAGCGAAGAGATTATTATTTGATAGAATGAAATCTGAAAATGATGAAGTCCTGATACCTGATGAAAATATTTTCAGAATAAATGGGGAGAATGATCCTGCAGATGAGTCAATTCGGTATGCTGAATTATTGATAAAAGAACTTCCTTTTGAAAATTCATTTCCTGTATTCGATCTGATGCTTCTTGGAATTGGTGATGACGGACATACAGCTTCTATTTTTCCCGGGATGCTTGAATTGATGGATTCGGATAAATATTGTGCAGCAGTACAACATCCTGTGACAGGACAGTACAGAGTTACTCTTACAGGTAAAGTAATTAATAATTCGAAAAAAATAATTTTCATGATAACAGGCAAAGATAAGGCAAATGTAATTTTTGAAATTATAAATGAAAAAGGTAACTTCGAAAAGTATCCCTCCTATTATGTTAAGCCAATTGATGGAGAGATATTAATTTATATTGATAATGATGCTGCTGAATTTTTACAAAAATAAATACAAATGGAAAAAATAATTTTAGCAGGAGATGCCGGTGCGACCAAGACAGAGCTTGCAGTTTATAAATGCAGTAATGGTGTTTTGAATGTTATAAGTTCATTAAAATTTGAGAGTAAAGCTTACAGTTCTCTGATAGAAATAATTAAACTATTTCTAAACTCGGTGGGATTGAAACCTGATGCAGCATGTATCGGAGTTCCCGGACCTGTGATAGAGGGAAAAGTAGTTTCAACAAATATCCCATGGCAACTTGATGAAAAAGAGCTTTCAGATAAATTGAATATTCCTGTATTTAAATTAGCAAATGACCTAGAAGCTGCAGCAACTGCAATTCCTGAAATGGATTCAAAATATCTTGCGAAAATTTATAAAGGAAAGGATGCGGCAAAGGACGGAAATAAAATGGTCATCGCACCGGGGACAGGACTTGGTCAGGCAATTCTTATTTATAATGACGGTAAATATAACGTCATTTCAAATGAAGGCGGTCATGCCGATTTTGCTCCAACTTCAGATATTGAAATTGAACTTCTTAAATTTCTGAAAGCTAAGTATGGGCATGTTAGTATAGAAAGAGTAATCTCAGGAATTGGGATACTGAATATATATGAGTTTCTTCTGACTAAAGATGAATTCAAAGATTCTGAAAATTTTTTTAATGACAGCAGTATCAGAGACATTGCAGCAAAGATCTCAGAAGAGGGAATCTACGGTAAAAGCAGGATATGCGAAAAAGTTCTTGAGATATTTGTTTCGTCTCTTGCAGAGCTCTGCGGCAGTAAGGTTCTGAGTATGAATGCTACCGGAGGTGTTTATCTGTGCGGCGGTATACCTCCGAAAATCCTGAAAATTTTATTTACAGAAAATTTTGCAGGATCATATCTTAATAAAGGAAGACTTAGTTATTATATTGAACCTGTACCGGTCTATGTCGTTACAGATGACTCAGCGGGATTGAAAGGTGCAGCAATGCTGGCATTAAAGAATCTTTAACTGTAAATAATAATACGGGAAAACAAAAAATTATTAATAAATTATAAATATTTTTAAAAAATAAGAAAAAATGAAATTAACAAATTGGTTCAAATTAATTCTTTCAATTGCAGTGTTTTCATTACTGACAATTGTAAATGTAAATTCAAAAGATATTCAGGACAGTTCACCCAAACATTCAAAAATGAAAATTTTTATCAATGGTAACATTGATATGGAAAAAATAAATTCGCAGGGATTATTTTTTGATCATGCGGAAATGCAGGATGGCTCAATGGAAACATGGCTTTCAGAAGATGAAATAATTTTGCTTAAAAAATCAGGAATACCATATCAGATACTTATTGAAGACTGGGATGAATATTATTCAACTATTGCAAAAATGACTCCCTCGGAAGTCAGAGATGCTATACAGCTTTCTGTACTCGAGTATAATGTCAGTCATTCAATATACGGAACAATGGGAGGTTACTTGACTTTCAGCGAAGTCGTCTCTAAATTAGATTCGATGAGAATAGAATATCCCGGACTGATCTCCCAGAAATTCTCTATTGGTCAGACAGTAGAAAACCGCGAGATGTGGACAGTGCGGGTTTCCAATAGCCCAAATGCTCCGACCGGCAGACCTGAAGTCTGGTTTCATTCACTGATTCATGCGCGTGAGCCGATGAGCATGGAACAGAATATTTATTTTATGTACTGGCTTTTTGAAAATTATAATATTGATCCTATTGCTACTTACATTTTAAATAACAGAGAAATTTATTTTACTCCTGTTTTTAATCCGGACGGTTATGAGTATAATAGATCTACAGATCCAAACGGCGGCGGCTTTTGGAGAAAAAACAGAAAGCAGTTCGGCGGAAATACATTCGGTGTGGATCTAAACAGAAACTACGGAATTTATCAATTCTGGAATTCAGCTAACAACGGTTCATCGACAGATTCTACAAGCGATACATACAGAGGCAAGTCGCCTTTCTCAGAACCTGAGACACGCAATGCAATGAACTTTGTTAATTCCAGAAATTTCAGAGGCGTACTCAGCTATCATACTTATGGAAATTATCTGATCAGACCATGGGGTCATGTGGATGCGCCAAGTCCTGATGAAAAGATTTTTCAGAATATATCTCAGGACATGGTACTCAACAATCATTACACTCTCGGCAGATCTAACCAAACGGTTAATTATGGTGTAAGAGGTGTGACTGATGACTGGTATTATAATGACAGCGGACATATAAAAGCATTTGCAATGACACCTGAAGTAGGAACAGGAAATGACGGCTTCTGGCCGCTGCAGTCAAGGATCCTTCCTCTTGCAAAGCAAAACGTATCGCAGAATATTTATTTTACAATGTTCAGCGGTCCTTTTATGAATACTAATTCAGTCGCTCTGAATAGTGAATATTATTTACCGGGTGAAACAGGAACTTTGAAAGTTATTTTGAAAAATAAAGGACTGGAAAATGCTTCAAATATCCGAGTAGAATTAGTTTCTGAGCATCCTTTAATAACTGTTCTGACAAATCCTATGACATACTCTGATTACAATTCCTTCAGAGAGGACAGCGTTTCGTTTAATTTTTCAGTGGCACCAAATGCAACGACAATTTCTGCTTATAAAACCAAATTAAAAATTTTTCAAAACAATACTGATCTGGTCTATACAAAAGATATTAACATAGTAATTGGGAGTGGTAATGTTTTGCTTTTAGACAGTGCAGAAAACGGTCTTGGAAAATGGACAGTATCAGGTGGATTTGGAACTACAACTTCTCAATTCCATTCATCATCAAGATCTTTTTCAGACAGCCCTACAGGACTTTATTCGAATTCCAGTATCAGAACTATGACTCTGCAAACACCTTTAAATATAACTGCAAATCCGGTTGTGATTCTCAGTTTCTGGTATAAGCATACAATTGATACACTTGACAATGCTTATGTGGATGTTTCAAGTGATGGCGGCACTTCATGGAGATCTGAAAAATTTTATAATAAAACTGTAAATAACTGGACAAAAGAAATCATTGATATTACTGAGCTGGCAGGAGGTGTAAATCTTAAGATCAGATTTTCATTAGTAACTAATGGATCTGTCACATCAGACGGTATTTATATTGATGATATCAGATTAGCTGGTTACAATTCCATAACAACAGGAATTACATCAGAGAATGAAATTCCTTTAAAGTATGATCTTAGTCAGAATTATCCAAACCCGTTCAATCCATCTACATCAATTAGTTATCAGATCCTGCAAGGTGGAAACGTGAGTTTGAAAGTATATGATATCAATGGTAAGTTTATTTCAGAACTTGTAAATGAAAATAAACCTGCAGGAAATTACGAAGTACCGTTCAGCGGAGAAGGTCTTTCAAGTGGAATATATTTTTATAGAATAGAGACCGGAAATTTTTCACAGACCAAAAGGATGATGCTCATTAAATAATATATAAATTAATATAAAAAAAATAATAATTTAATATTTAAAATTAAAAATTGATTAGTAGCTTTCTTTCAGAGTCGGAAACTTTTCACTTTTAACATCTTTGATATATTTTTTAAAAGCTTCTTTGGAATCGACAGCCATGTTGGCATATCTTCTGACAAATCTTGGTTTGAATTCTTCAATGAATCCGAGCATGTCGTGAGTTACAAGTACTTGTCCGTCACAGGACGGTCCTGCACCAATTCCGATGGTTGGTATTTTTAAAGCTTTGGAAATTTTAGTTCCGAGCTTAGCAGGGATCTTCTCAAGGACAATTGCAAAGCATCCTGCTTTCTCAAGTAAAAGTGAATCTTTATATATTTTATCAGCTTCTTCTTTTTCTGTGCCGCGTGTTTTATAACTTCCGAATTTATTTATAGACTGTGGAGTAAGTCCAAGATGACCCATAACAGGAATCCCAATTTCCACTACACGTCTTACAGTCTCGGCAATATAATCTCCGCCTTCCATTTTCACAGCATCGCATCCGGTTTCTTTCATCATCCTCCCGCAGTTTGTGATAGCTTCTTTTACGCCGACCTGATAGCTCATGAATGTCATGTCAGCAACAACTATTGCATTCTTAACTGCTCTCTTTACAATCTTTGTGTGATAGATCATTTCCTCAAGTGTAACAGGTAAAGTAGTTTCATTTCCCTGAATTACATTACCAAGACTGTCACCGACAAGTATAACGTCGATCCCTGCTGCATCAAGAAATTTTGCAGTGAGAAAATCATAAGCTGTCAGCATTGCGATCTTTTCTTTTCTCTGCTTCATTGCGAACAGAACTTTTGTCGTAATGTGATGTTCAGTTTCTTTTTTCTGTGATGACATATATTTATTTAATTAACATATCCGAATAAGAATGTTTTATAAAATCATTTTTATTCAGTTCAAGAAATTCAATTAATTCTTTCATTTGTTTCTTAGCGCTCTTAATTTCTTTATAAATAATTTCGATCTCAATAAAATCACCCAGCTTTTTTACCCTGTCAAGATGTATTCTTATATTATTTTTAATGAATATATGCCTCACTTTTGAAACTACCGTTAACAATTTTAGCTGGCTTCTCAATATATTATCAAGCTGTTTAAAATCTTTGGTTCGGGAAATAATATAATTTGATGTTCTTATTTTTGTCTTATCTGATCTTTCGTAATAAATAAGACTGGCAATTTCATTATTGATAATTCTCAGCTTGAGTCTTCCTTTTTTTACTCTATAATAAATATCGGTTTGTGTTTCTTTTGAGTAAATGTAAGAGCTTTCTTTTTTAATGATATTCCTGAATTTTGCAATATCAGGTATCTTACATTTTATTTCATAATTTTTATCAAACAATCTCAGCCTCTGATAATGCCGCGGTCACTTTTTTCAATGAAATCAAGAATTAACTTTACTTCATCCGGAACATTTCCTTTTGCTGTTATTTCTTTTACAGCATCGCTAACATTGAATCCGGATTTGTAAATAACATCATAAGCATCTTTAATATTATATATCTGTTCATTTGTAAAACCTCTTCTTCTAAGACCGACAATATTTACACCTTCAAATCTCAATGGTAAATTTCCTACAAGTATATATGGAGGAACGTCTTTCACTGTTCTGAATCCTCCGCCTATCATTACGTGAGCTCCTATCTTTGTAAATTGATGTATCGGAACAAGTCCGCCGATAATTGTCCAGTCACCGATCTCAACATGTCCTCCCATCTGAACGCTGTTTGCAATTATTACTCTGTCTCCGATTATACAGTCGTGAGCAACATGAGCATAAGCCATTATAAAACAGTTGCTGCCCACAACTGTTTTGTTACTGTAATTTGTACCTCTGTTAAGTGTAGCATATTCACGGATCACAGTTCCATCTCCGATCTCCATAGTAGTCACTTCGCCTTCGAATTTTAGATCCTGCGGAATAGTACTAATCACAGCTCCGTGATGAATCTTTACATTATCTGAAATCCTTGCACCGTTTGCGATGAGTACATTCGAACCTATCTCCACATTATTCCCAATGACTACATCGTCTTCAATGACAGAAAAATTTTTTATGCTGAAATTATTTCCGATGTCAGCTTTACTGCTTATTACAGAATTAGACATTAAATACTTTTTATAAAAATTTTATTAAATAATTAAATTGTTTCTTCGATCAGAATATCATCATCACTTATATTTGATTTTGTTATCATTTCAGCAATCAATCCAAGTGAAAGAAACTGTATGCCGACCACCATCATAAAAATCCCAACTAAAAAGAGAGGTCTGTCACTTAATGGCATTCCTTC
Organism: Ignavibacteria bacterium; assembly: GCA_035443185.1. GTDB lineage: Bacteria > Bacteroidota > Ignavibacteria > Tepidaquicellales > Tepidaquicellaceae > UBA2330. The sequence continues at coordinate 13,643 of DAORRV010000078.1, forward strand.
GAGAAATTTCAGAACAACCAGATAAAAAGATATGAAAAACCCTGCCATTGAAATTAATATACCCAAACTTCCAAAAAAATGTAAAGGACGTTTCATATACTTGTTTGTAAATGAAACTGTCAGAAGATCAAGGAATCCGTTTACAAATCTACTTGCTCCAAATTTTGTAACGCCGTATTTTCGCGCATGATGTTTTACAGGTTTTTCAGTAACTTTAAATCCAGACAGGTGAGCAAGTGCCGGTATGTATCTGTGCATTTCCCCGTATATTTTTACAGATTTGATTACATCTCTTTTGTAAGCTTTTAAACCGCAGTTAAAATCATGTAATCTTACTCCGGATAATTTTGATGTAAAATAGTTAAAAATTTTAGATGTGTGCTTTTTTATAAATGGATCGTACCTGACTTTTTTCCAGCCTGATACGAGATCATAACCGGAGTTTAAAACTTTTAAAAGTTCGGGAATCTCAGACGGATCATCCTGAAGATCAGCATCCATAGTAATTATGATATTACCTTTAGCAGCTTTGAACCCTTTTGAAAGTGCTGCAGACTTACCATAATTTCGTCTGAACTTTATACATTTGAAATTATTGTCTTTTCTGTTTATTTCTTTTATTTTTTGAAAAGAATTGTCTGTACTTCCGTCATCAATAAATAGTACTTCATAATTACATTTAAGGCTGTCGAATGTCCTTTTAAGGGAATCGCTTAATTCCTGCAAAGAATCTTCTTCATTATATAAAGGTATGACTACAGAGATTTTCTGATTAGGATTTAAAATTCTATGCGGAGGAATTTTTTCTTCAGTCTTAGTTACTTTACTATTGAAATTTTCAGATTTATCTGCAGAGTTTTCCTGATCATTGGTTTTATTAAAAGGCTTTTTTCTCTTGTGATGATAATACTTTTTTTTAGTTTTTTCCATCAATAAAATGTTTGCAATTGGTAAATAAACTAACTTTTATCGAATCTAAAATCAATTGAAAATTAGCAACGCCTATAGTGACATTTGAATTTAAAATTTCCTATTTTATTTTGAAAACCCATAAAATTTAGAATATTCAGAAATTACAAATTAATATGGTAATAAATTCATTAATGTATAAAGATTTTAAAAATTATTTCGTTTCAATTCTGATGTTAAATTTACTGATATAAATTGAAATGTTATAAAAAACCCCGCTTGCGAATTTAGGTAAGTATATTTTCACAAGTGGGGAAATATTATTAAAAATTTTCAAAAATATTTTTTGAAAAAGTAATAATTAAATTAAAAAAATGTCAGAAATAAAAAGTAAATTATTTTATTAACATAAGTTTATTGATCTCAATATTATTACCTGCGGTTATTCTATAAAAATAAACTCCATTCGTTAAATTTGATCCGTCAAATCTAATTTCATGAATTCCCGGATTCATAATTTCATTTGTAAGTTGAGCGACTTCCTTTCCAAGTGAATTAAATACAACTATATTTACAGGTAACCCTGTATTGTCAGCTCCGGCTGGTACGTTAAAAGTAATAACAGTACTAGGGTTAAATGGATTTGGATAAGCTTTTGCTTTGAATGTACCTGAAGAATTATTATCGTTGCTGATTATTGTAGTTGGTTTATGCTTAACTGCCAATAAATTATATAAGTTGTTTTGCCAAATTGATCCAACTGCAACGACATTACCATTGAGATCCACATCAATATCGTTTCCATATTCAGCATTACTTGAGCCACTGTTAAATCTGTTGAATGATAATAAATCTCCTGATGTATTATATTTGAAAAAAATCATGTCATCATCTCCATTAGTCAAATTATTATGACTTCTTCCGGAAGCATATATATTATCATTGCGGTCAATCACCATTCCCTGTAAGCAGTCATACATATTTTCCGTACCATTATAAATCCTAACCCAATCAATAACACCGTCAGGTCTGTATTTGATTACAGTTGCATCATTTTGACATTTACCAAGATCAGAATAACATTCAGAATCATCTACTCTTGTATTTTGACTTCCACCGCAAACATAAGCATTTCCTTTGGAATCAGTAAGAACATGATTTGGCCAGTCATATCCATTAGCAGTTCCGTTGAATTCAGTTTTCCAGATCAAATTTCCATTCATATCATATTTTAAAGTTACAATGTCCTGCTTACCTAAATTACTTTCCAAAAAACCAGTAGAATAAATATTATTATTATTATCAATGTGTACAGAAGATGCCATATCTCTTGTATTAGCATTTCCATTATGCAGTCTCATCCAGTTGAATTTTCCGTCTAGATCAAAACATGAAATCATTAAATCATAATCCTGATCAGGTTGTGTTGATTCACCACAAACAATGATTTTATTATTTTTGATCTTTATGTCATAAGCTATTGAATTGCTTGACTTCCTTTGATTATATCTTACCTGATGTAATATTTCTCCATGAGTATTATACTTTATTAACAAAATTTCTTTTGGATTTCCAGCGGAACCAGCAACGTGAATATTACCTGCTTCATCAAGAGCAATTGAATTTCCTTCACTTTGAATGTCTGAAGTATTGTCTAAAACTTTGTTCCACATCATTAAACCTGAACTACTTAATTTAATTGTTGCGCAAGAATTTATAAAAGTACTGGTCTGACTTTTCCCTGTCACATAAACACTGCCTTCATTATCGAGACAAAAATCCAAAGGTTCATCTCTGCCATTCATAGCACCATTAAATTTATAATCCCATAAAAGAGGACCTGCGGAAGAATATTTTAAAATAGTAAAATCCATTCCAGAACCGGGGTCTTCACTAATACACATAACATAGTAATTTCCCATTTTATCAAATTTAACCTTGGAGTTTAAATTTATTGAATTTGCCGATGAGTTATAAGTGTTTTGGCTTACTTGATATTGCTGTGAAATGACATCTGAAATTGATAAAGATGAAAAAAGAAATAACCAACTGAAAATTACTTTTACGGTTTTCATATTTTTTTATTTAAGTTTAAAAAAATTATTTGAAAATTTCGGATACAGTCTTTTTGTTTAGTTTCAGTGAGGCAAGAAAAATGATAGATAATATACGCAGGTATTTTTTGATGATTCATATAGTCTTCAAAGTTATTGTAAAATATTAAATCCAAATTTAATAATCAACCTACGGCTTAGAAAGTGAAATTTTTATTTAGATATACAATTTGATTCAATTTGTAAAAATACATATAACAAAAATATTAATTATTTGAATTTAAATCTGTATAAGTAAAGCACCGTGATAGCAGTATTGAAGAGTATACACGACAAGGATACTCATTGAATAAAAAAAATAACAAAGCAAGAAGTCAATATTGGGATAATTTTTTTAAGTTTATAGAAATAGAAAATCTTGTAAGAATATATGAGAATATATGAAAAATATATTTGCAGAATTTTTTTAAGAATGTATACAAAAGTTAATTTTTATATTAGATTAAAATTGTTATATTGGCAGACACGAATTTTATACAGCTTCTCAGAAAAAAATCAAAAATATTTTAGGCTACACAGAAATATCCATTGACTTATCAAAAGAAATCTCGTATATTTGTAGTTCGTAATTTAAATGTTCTTTTACATAAAATTTGCACAGGTAATAAAATTTTAATAATAGTTTAATAAAATTTAGTGTGTAGATTTCGATACCTTAAATAACCTTGTAGCTACGATCAAATCAAAGTTATAAAATTATAATGGAGAGTTTGATCCTGGCTCAGGACGAACGCTGGCGGCGTGCTTAATACATGCAAGTCAACTGAACTTTTGGTAGCAATACTGGAAGGGAGGTGGCGCACGGGTGAGTAACACGTAGGTAATCTGCCTTTGGGACTGACATAATTCCGCGAAAGCGGGACTAATATCAGATAATGCAGCGGCTCGACATCGAGACAGTTGTTAAACCTTCGGGGCCTGAAGATGAGCCTGCGTCTGATTAGGTAGTTGGCGGAGTAATAGCCCACCAAGCCTGCGATCAGTAGCTGGTCTGAGAGGATGATCAGCCACACTGGAACTGAGACACGGTCCAGACT
>DAORRV010000079.1:0-17603 GCA_035443185.1 Ignavibacteria bacterium
GTGGATAAATATGAAGTCTAAAATATGGGTGGAAATAATTTTTAGTGGTTTCAAAGATCATCCTGATGATATTTCAAATTTACTAGGGATTTCTCCTAGTAAAAAGAGAAACTTATAGATCTCCAAAGGGGAAAGAATTAAAATAAATTCATTTCCGCCGTCGATGTTGGTGTTCCAAAAAGTTTATTTATTGATCATGAATTTACAACTTCACTTGATTAAACTTTTAGGCGATACTGTTAATTGAGCAGATATTGGTATCCTAAAAAGTTTGCAGTGAAATTTGAGTCAAATACTATAATTTAATTCGCAAATTTTTTTAATAAAAACTACAGCATATTTTAACAACATTTTCAAAAAATTCACAAATATTTAACACTGTTTTATTATTGAATAATTTGTAAATTAAGTCAAAATATTTTTAAAAAATAATTTATTAAATAAACTATAATCAGGAGCAAAAAATGAAAAATTTTAAACAATTTTTTACATCTCTATTTATCTTAGCTTTAGCCTTAAGTATTAATTCCGACGTTTATTCTCAATGGACACTTGCAGGACTTGTAACAAATGCAGGTACTTCACCGAGTATTTCTGTTGTGGATCAGAATATAGTATGGGTAGCAGGCGGACCAACTGGTACACCGGTAGTATCAAGATCAACCAATGCAGGTGCAAACTGGACAAACGTCCCGACAAGTCAGCTTCCTTTAGAAGTTTATTGTGTCTGGGGTATTGATGCAAATACCTGTTATGTCGGAAACGGCGGAGCAGCAGGCGGAGCAGGTGGAAATGCTCAATATTATAAAACAACTGATGCAGGTGTAACATGGACAGTAGTCGGTTCAACAGGCGGATCAGCAGGATTTTTCAACGGTGTAGTATTTTCAAAAACAATGCCATCTTTTGGTGTCGCTCAAAGTGATCCACCAACAGGAGCAGGTCAGTCATATTATCTTGGTATAACAACTGACGGCGGTCTGACATGGACACCTACAACTGCGACAGGTTTTGCAGGTACAGCTTCAGCTCAGAATTCTATTGTAGTAATAGATAATATGTTTTACGGATTTGGAAGCAATACTACTCCTCCGGCATTTATTTATACTTCAAACGGTGGAACATCCTGGCAAAAAAGTAATACCGGAGCACCTGGTAACTTCACTTCAGGTGTAGCATTCAGTGATGATAAAATGCATGGATTAGTTTCTTCAAGTACATCGCTTCCAACTATTGCAAGAACAACTAACGGCGGTGTTTCTTTTACTAATGTCACCGGAGTTGCAGGACTTACCGGCTACAGTACAATTAAGTGGATTGAAGGTACGAATACAGTATATACATCCAGTGCTATAGGTGCTTCAGGTGTTGTTCAAAAAAGTACAAACGGCGGACTTAACTGGACTGTGATGAGTACTTCAAGTCTGACAGGTATTACACACATGGAATTCAGAAGAGTTGGAAATACTGTTTACGGATTTGCAGTCACTGCAAATGGTGCAGTTTTAAAATTAGTTGAAACTATTACAGGTGTAAATAATATTAGCAGTTCAGTACCTGATGGATATTCACTTGATCAGAATTTCCCTAATCCATTTAATCCATCCACTACTATAAATTTCTCAATTCCTGTTACAGGAAAAGTAAATTTAACAGTTTATAATTCATTAGGAAAAGAAGTAGCAACACTTGTAAATGAAAATTTAGCAGCAGGAAGTTATTCATCAGAATTCACTGCAGCTTCAGATCTTACATCCGGTATTTATTTCTACACAATCACATCCGGAAACTTCAGCGATACAAAGAAATTGATGTTGGTAAAATAATTCATAGTTTTAAAATAAATCTTAAAGACCCGTTCCAGAACAGACGGGTCTTTAAGTGTTTTTACATCCAACGTAACAGCTAATTACAAATAATATTAAATTTAAAAAAGAAAGGATATACTTTGAAAAAATTATTTGTAATTTTTTTCGCATTTATTTTTTGTAACGGATTTACACAGTGGACAGTAGTCAGCACTGTGCCTACATCTGCACTTATTAATTCCATTTCTGTAGTTAATGAAAATCTGATCTGGGTTGCATGCGACGGTGGCAGAGTTTATAAAACCACTAACGGCGGAGTCAACTGGAATCTCAGAAATACAGGACTTCCATCTGGAAATGTTTATGGTATCTCAGCTTTAGATACATCAAACTGCTGGGTGGGAAATATCAGCGGTTCTATTTACAGAACCAGCGACGGCGGTGCTTCATGGACTTTACAGCTTGCAGTCGCAAACAGCTTCTCTGACGGTATTCATATGTTCAATGCTAATTATGGAATATATTATGCAGATCCTACAGCAGCTTCAGGTCAGACTTTCCAGTACAGATATACTACAAACGGCGGTACAAACTGGATCCTCGCTGCAAATGTTCCAAATGTTTCAAATGAATACGGAATTTTAAATGCATGGGACTGGCTGGATAGTAATACTATCTGGCTTGGAGTAGCAAATGTTGTATCAGGTGCAGCATCATCAAAAGTATATAAATCTAATGGTGGCTTTATTACCGGCAATTTTACTTTTGGACAATTTGGTGGTGCTCCGTCCTCAGATGGTTTATATTCACAGGGAGTTGGTTTTACTGACGCAAATAATGGTTTGATCGGTACTAACAATGGTCAGATGAGCAGAACAATCAACGGCGGCAGCACATGGCAGATCGTTACAAATCCTGTTGGTATAGTCTCATATGCTGTAAACGATATGCATTCTTTTAAGGATGGCTCAAATATTATCAGAGTTGCAATGAGTACAACAGTATCTGATTCTGCATGGGTTTATAGAACAAATGATCTTGGAGTTACATGGATTAGAGAAACTATACCACCTCAAGCTCTTGCAAATGAAATTCAGCATATGGAATTTGTAAATCAAACGACAGGATATGCAGGATGTGCAGGAGGTTTGTTTTTGAAATATACCGGACCTTCCGGTATTACAAATTTGAACGGAATTCAGCCTTCTGAATATAAACTAGATCAGAATTATCCGAATCCGTTTAATCCATCTACAAAGATCAATTTTTCAATACCGGCTTCTTCAAATGTGAAGCTGGTAATTTATAATGCACTTGGTAAAGAGGTTAGTACGATCGTTAATGAATTTAAAAATGCAGGCAATTATTCAGTAGAATATTCTGCAGCTGGAAATTTAAATTCCGGTGTTTATTTCTATACTCTTTCGGCAGGTGATTTTGTCTCAACTAAGAAATTTGTATTAGTAAAATAATACAGAAAACATTTTTTATATAACCCTTCTTATTATATCTAAAGATATATTTGGAGGGTTTTTTTATTTTCAGCGGTTGCTGGTGTTTTCAAAAAGTTTGCCTGAGGATCAGTTGAATATTACTGCAAATCTTAAGCAAACTTTTTGATCACCAGCAAAAAACGGAGACGTGTCTCCTGCAGCTGTGAGAACATTCCCATCCACTCCAAAGGTAGAAGCCGGCTCTATCCTGCCATTGAAACAGCGGATTTCACCAACATAAGCTAAAATCAAGTAATCATGATAATCCTATAATCAAGGTTCAGACCAACGGACCCGTGTAAAATATTATCTTGATTTTAAATAGTATAATTTATAAATAGCAGTGTAAAAACAAAATTAAAGTTAGAAACCCCTTTAAAACTTCACCCCCAAAAATTCATTGTGAATTTTAATTGAGAAAAACGAATCAGTATTTATATGTATTTAAATATTGTGTTTTGATTTCTTACTTTGTACGTTTTAAGAAAAAAAATATGAAAGCTTTTAAAAAAATATTCGATCCCAATAAACTCCCGACACTTCTTTTCTATTCGAGCTTAGTTGCTTTTATCATCGCATTTAATTTCGCGCATAATCCGCCGGGCGGGTGGACGCAGCAGTTTATGCCGGATCTGAATAACAGACCTATAGTGGATATTACTTTTACTGATAGTCTGACAGGGTATGCAATTGCAAGTAATAGTGGAACTGCCGATTCAAGTTATATTTTGAAAACAACTAACGGCGGTGATAACTGGTATATTTTATCTATAGAATATAAGAGTTATTATGCAATTTCTTTTATCGATAATGAGACAGGATATGTAGGTGGTAGTGATTTAATGGGATATTCATATCTGATAAAAACAACAAACGGCGGTATAAACTGGATTCGCCAGAACTCACCAAGTATTTTGGGATTAACTGATTTGGCAATTCAAAATGAAGACACTATATGGATAACAGATCCAAACGGTCTTGACGGAGGAATATTCAGAACAACTAACGGAGGAACAAACTGGACAATACAACAACAGCCGGGAAGCAGTATTGAAAAAATCTATATGTATAATAAAAATATCGGATTCGCCTCATCTACGTCACGCCTATATAAAACAACGAATTCCGGATTGAACTGGAATTTAATACCGGGACAGAATGCATATCGCGATATATATTTTATTGACAGTCTGAACGGATGGAAATCTTATGACAGTATGAAAATAACAACGGATGGCGGATTTACATGGAAACCGCAGTTAATTAAAAGTCCCGGAATTCCTTTATTTAGTACTATTGCAACATTTTCAAAAATCAGTAATGATACAATATGGGCTACAGGTTTGGTTTACGAGTTTCCAAATTTACAAGTTAGAAGTGTAATACACAGAACAACAAATGCCGGTAGAGATTGGTATTTTCAAATACCTGACACGTCTATTCGTGTTGGTGTTTTTAGAACAAATTTTATAAACACAATCACTGGCTGGAATTATGGAAATTTAAGTGGACTATATACTAACACCGGCGGAGACAGTATTTTTAATCCTATCACAAGTATAAATGAATTCAGCATCATTGAAAACCCGAGTTTTTATAAACTTTTCCAAAACTATCCAAACCCTTTTAACCCCACAACAAAGATCAGTTTTGAATTACAAAAAGCCGGAAATGTCAAATTGACGGTTTATGATATTCAGGGAAAATATATTGAAGTATTAGTAAATGAAAAAAAGCAAACAGGAAATTATGAAGTTGAATTCGACGGTAGTAATTTATCATCAGGTGTTTATTTTTACAGATTAGAAATATCAGGAAAAGAAAATTATTCTGATACAAAACGAATGATATTATTAAAGTAATTTGAATAATAATCTATTCGAAAAATTGAAAGCCATAAATAAAAAATATATAAAGTATTTTTTAAAAATTAAACTTTACCAATATGAAAAGCAAAATTGTTTTCAGTACCGGGTTATTTGTTGTATCGGTGTTTATGTTTTTAAGTTTAACAGCTTTGGATAATCCGCAGGATAAATTTTTAATAGTTGCAATGCACAGCGGAGTAGATACTTCACCCGTAAATTATACAAGATTGAAGGATTCTCTGGGATTGAACGGATGGCACAGGTATAACCAATGGTTTACCGGCGATGAGATAAATGGTAATATTTCCTTTATATCTCCCAGAGTACAGTACAGAGTGGATCAAAATAATACAAGAGATCTGCGAACAGTATTTGGAAGACGAATAACAGATTACAGCGCATGGGGTCAGAGAAGCGATTATCAGTGTGAGAACGTTACTGAAGGTCAGCCGTATTGGTTTTATTCATATTATAATTCGGTTTCAAATTCGTGGATCCATGACATTCCCGACAGCGGTCAGACTGTGAAATACTGCAAAGTGGATACAAGTAACCCCGGAAGAGATTCCGGATATATAGTGCAGGGATTAAAAGCCAACCGCGAACAGGCAAACAGATTCTGGACGCCATACCAGTCAGATACTTTTAGTGACTGGTATGTGAAGCCAAAAATAAGAATTCCAACAGGGCTGTCTATAAATACAAAGGTATGTCGTATTGAGATATTGGATTGGGATAGCAGTATAGTAAAAAGCATTGAATTAACTGTAAATGAATTTAAAGATGGAAATCAAAATTATAATGGAAACTATATGGATGAATTTTATTTTCAACCTAATGTACTTTCACCAATAAAAATAGATTCTCCGGGACTCTGTCCAGGTCCAGACTCATTACGAAAGTATTTTTGGGATTGGGGTTCAACTACTCCATTAAACACAATTAAAACAGATTTCAGAGTTTTCTGGTATGGTCAATGCGATGTGTGGATAGACCGGATAAGGGTTGAGAATGAGCAGGCAAGGTTACTATTCGAAAACACAGATACTAAAGCAAGAATTGTTTCTGAAGTCAACAGCGCATTATTAGAATATGACGCTTCTCGACCGAATGATTTTTATCTTGAGGAATTTGAGTTTAATACAACTCCTTGTATAAACAGAGTAAGGGAAATAATTGATTCTGTATCTCAGGGAAGGCTGACTCTTATCACAAATCTGAATCCATACATGTATAATTTTGCAGTACCGAATTATAAAAGCAACAGATTTACTGCGGAGGACTTTAAAAAATATTTAGTAGAAGACGGAGGAGTATCAAAAATTGCAACTACTTTTTATTTTCTTGAAGGATTTGAACAATCTACAAACAGAGAATCTTATAATCCAAATACGCTTCCTGTATATTCTGTATTTCCTTCTATCAATTATAATCCTGCAAAAGGTATTCTTGCATACAAAGAAACACCGGCTAATTATGATAACTGGCTGCAGACAAATTTTGATGAAAACACAGAATTAGCTTTTGATTTCTCTGAGTTATTAAAATTAATGGATACTATGGCAAAAGATAAAGGAATTGAATTCTATTCTCTGCATCAATCCTATTCATGGTTTCTACCACTTTTTAAATTGAAAGAGCCAACCAATGAGGAATCTGAAATGACAGCAAATCTTGCTATTAGCTATGGTGCAAAGGGATTAATGTATTTTGCTTTTAACGGAAATGTAACAGATAACGGATTTAACTCAGATTATGGACACAATGGAGTTGATTTTTTTCAAGCCGGATTTTTAGATAGTAATCTATCTGTAAGAATAAATAATGCTTATGGGCAGAATAGATGGGATTATTATAAAAAGTATAATTCCAAATTAGATAAATGGGGACCATATTTAATGAGTTTTGATAATGCAAACAGGAAGTCCTATATCTACCGGATTCCATCAGAAAGAACCGAAATGACGAATAGTACTTTAATCAGCGAACTAAAAACTTACCCTCATGTCGAATTTGATCCTGATCCATATCCTGATATAGATAATCTTCCGGCAGATACCGGCAGTAATGTATATCTGCAGGCTGGATTTTTTAATAAACCGGACGATACAGGAATTAATAAATATTTTATGATCGTAAACAGAAGGTGTTCGCCTTTTGTAAATGATTCTAGTCCGTCAAATGTCGGCGGCAGAAGATTTGTATCAATGAAGATCAACCCGTCTCATCTCCCCGGATTTAATAACTGGAAAATTTATGATCTTGAAACCGGAGATACTGTCAGGACTTTAAGTAAAACCAGCACAGCATATATTTATCTCGGGGATTTTATGCCCGGCGAAGGAAGACTCTACAAACTCGCCCCCGTCATGCAGGAAGGCGGGACACTCGTAGCTGATGAATCAATTGACAATATTAATTTCAACTGTAACGGCGATGTGAATAATAACGGGAAGAATGTAACTTTGTATGTCGTAGAAACTTCTTAGTGAAAATGTAAAAGCCAAAAAGCCGCACAATGTTCAGGAGCATCTGAACTTTGTAAACAGTGATATCAGAAAAATATTCAGGAGGGAATTTATCAGCAGTAACAGTGACTCACGAAAAGAATTAATTCCTGATGAATATCAATTATCACAAAATTACCCGAATCCGTTCAACCCTGTAACTAAAATAAATTTCAGTCTCCCTCAGGACAGCAAAGTAAAATTGCTTGTATCTGACATTCTCGGCAGGGAGATCAAAAGACTTGTCAATAATGAATTCCGTACTGCCGGAATATATTCAATGGAATTTAACGGCACAGGGCTCTCCAGCGGAGTGTATTTTTATAAGATAGAAGCGGGTGATTTCAGGCAGGTGAATCGTATGGTGATGGTGAAGTAAAATTGTAGAAAATAGTTAAGAAAATATTTTTTAAAACCCTTCATATTATATCTAAAGATATGTTTGGAGGGTTTTTTTATTTTTTAAAAAGAGAATCTTTAAACTTGTATTTAAAATTATCTGTGTCATTGAGACCTGATAGTAAAAACTCTAATGCTGGAAAATAAAAAATACTCAAAAATGAATCTTGACATTTAAGATTAGAAAAATTAGTTTTTACAAAAATCAAATTTATGATTTATCTGTTAAATAAATTTCTGAATTTATCTTTCATAGCCAAAACTATCTGGTGCATTCAGAATTTTTTAACAATGGAATTTTACAGGAAGATATGTAACAACTGTTACTGGAGCAGTGTTTATTCAGATAAACATAATGTTTTCAAACAGTCCTTGTTACTTGTATTATCGATCATTCCTGTCTTATTTTTTTCATTCTTCTATTCTCCCACTGATCCGGCTAATTTAAAAAGATCATCTTTTTTTATTAAGCTGGCAAATTTATTTTACGGATTAAAAGTTTGCGTAAAAAAATATATTAATTTTATTTCCAATAAATTAATTCTTTTATCCGGTTCACTTGTTGATACAGAACGGATAAAATTCAAATCACCCGATATAATAACATTAGAGTCATCCTATCTGATTTAGGATCTATCCTATTTCTCATATCTTTAAGATCAATTTCCGATTAGTTTAATTTCGAGATGCAAAAAGAGTATGAATCTGCTTATGAATACTGCAGAAATATTGCAGTAAGTCATTATGAAAATTTTCCGGTTGGATCGGTCTTGATCCCAAAAGATAAAAGAAAATATGTTTATGCTGTTTATGCATTTTCACGATATGCCGATGATATAGCTGATTCCACTGAACTTGATTCAAAGATAAAATTAGAAAAATTAGAAGGTCTTGAAACGGAACTTGATAAGATAGAAAATAAAAGTGTAAATGAATTTTCTATTGAAACAAAGAATATTTTTCTCGCTCTTTTTGATACTGTAAATAAACTGAATATTCCTTTAAGTGAATTCAGAAATTTACTCAGCGCTTTTAAGCAGGACTCAGTCGGAAAGCTGTATAAAAATTTTGACGAGTTACTTGACTATTCCAATAGATCTGCAAATCCTGTTGGACACCTGGTCTTGTATGTGTTTGGATATGATCCGGAGAATAATTATGATGCATTTAAATATTCTGATAAAGTCTGTACAGCGCTTCAGCTTGCAAATTTCTGGCAGGATGTTTCTGTAGATCTGAATATGGACAGGATCTATATTCCTGAAGATATTATGATGAAAAATAATTATTCGGCGATATTACTTTCAGAAAAAGTTGAGGATGATGATTTCAGAAAAACACTTTCTGAACTCTGTGACAGAACTGATGAGATATTTGAATCAGGCAATGAAATTATAAAGTTCTTAAACGGCAGATTGAAATTTGAAATAAAGGCAACAATAAACGGCGGCAGAGAGATCTTAAGCAAGATAAGAAAGATAAATTATAACGTGTTAAATAACAGGGTTTCATTGAGCAGCGTGGATAAGTTTAAAATATTCATTAATGCTTTTATAAAATGAACAGCGGAATTAAAGAAGAAAAGTTTACAGAGCCTGAATCTAATAAAAGATCAAGTTTTTTTTATTCATTTTCACTGCTGCCAAAAGAAAAGAATGAAGCTATAAATACTATCTATGCTTTTTGCCGTGAAACGGATGACATAGTGGATGAGACTGACACAAGCACTGAGACAAAGAGATCCAGGATCCTTGAGTGGAAATCTGAATTTGAGATAGCAATTATAAATGAAGACTCAAAATTTTCACTGTTAAATAAGGTCAGCAGTGTGATGAAGAAATTTAAAATTTCATCCGAACCTTTTTTTGATCTTATAAAAGGAATGGAGATGGATATTGCTAAAAACCGATACAATACATTCGGTGAATTAAATGACTATTGTTACAAAGTTGCATCGACAGTGGGATTAATGTGTATAGAGATATTTGGATACAGAAATCCTAAGACAAAAGATTTTGCAGTTAATCTTGGAATTGCTTTACAGCTGACAAATATTTTAAGGGATATAAAAACTGATGCAGAGCTTGGTAGGATATATATTCCATTAGAGGATCTACAGAAATTCAATTATTCAGAAAGCGAACTTATGAATTTTAATTATAATGAAGAATTCCGAAAACTGATGAAGTTTGAATGCGACAGGGCACACATGTATTATAAAAAAGCTGATGAATCTTTGGACAGATCCGATAAAGGCCTTATGCTGGCAGCAAGAGTAATGCAGCATATTTATTTCAGGATATTAAAAAAGATCGAGAAAAAGAATTACAACGTTTTCGAAAGTGAATTAAAAGTTTCGAAGTTTAAAAAAATAATGATCACTGCAGGTATATATTTAAAATACAGACTTTTATATAATATCAGTGAAAGTGATTTAGCAGTGAACGGTAAATGAACTCCGGAAAGTCAGTAACAATAATTGGAGCGGGAATAGCCGGTTTATCGACGGCAGTATTTCTGACTGAAAAAGGATTCGAAGTAACGATACTTGAATCATCTCCGAAAGCCGGCGGAAGAGCTTACAGCTTTTTTGATCCGGAAAGAAAAATGTTCTTTGACAACGGGCAGCACATACTGGCAGGATGGTATGAAAATACTTTTGAATATCTGAAAATAATAGACAGCTTTAAACTTCTGAATTTTCAGAAAACTCTTGAAGTGAATTTTATAAACACTAAAAGAGAGATATTTAAATTAAAATGTACAGATGATGATCCGCCGATGAATCTTGTGAAAGGGCTTTTGAAATTTAAAGCACTGAATATTATTGATAAAATTTATCTGAAAAATATTAATAAGATTCTGAACAGTGATGAAAATGATTTCAGAATTTATTCAAACACGGCTGAACTGCTGAAAGGAATTAAGCAGACAAGTAACCTGATAAAGTATTTCTGGGAGCCGCTGATACTTGCAGTATTTAATACAAATCCTGAGAAGGTTGCACCGGCACTTTTTGTCAATGTGATGAAGACCGGTTTTGAAGAGGGGAAAGATTCGAACCTTGTAATACCTTCAGTCGATCTAAATACTTTGCTTGTCAATAATACACTGAAGTATTTTAAAGAAAAAAATGTGACATTTAAAACAGGAAGTAAAGTAATTTCAATAGATATAAGTGACAAAGTGAATTTCATTGTTACAGAAACCGGTGAGAAAATAGTTTCAGATTTTTATGTAACAGCGGTACCGTTCTTTACTTTTAAGAAACTGTTTGATGAAAAGATTTATTCGGAAAATAATTTCGAAGCGGATAAATTAAGATCGTCTGCGATAGTTTCGGTTCATATTTTTCTGAATGAGGATATACCTGAGGCGGTGATACCGGATAATTCACTTGGTATGACAGGGCTTATCGGTACTACAGTTCAGTGGATATTTTTGAGAAACAGGAGACATATAAGTCTTGTGATCAGCGGTGCAGATGAAACAGGTCTGACAGAAAAGAAATCTGAAGAGATATTTGAAATTTGTCAAAGTGATTTAAATAAGACGATAAAAGATTTTGATATACTTGATATATCAGGATATAAAGTAATCAAAGAGAAACGGGCAACTTTTATACCTGACAGAGACAGTGAAAATTTCAGACCTGATCAGAAAACAAAATACAGTAATTTATTTATAGCAGGTGACTGGACAGATACCGGGTTGCCTTCGACAATTGAAAGCGCAGTAAAGAGTGCAAAGATAATAAGTGAAATAATTAATAAATAATTAAAATATTTTTTAATCATTAAAAAAAAACTCATGGAAACCAAAACTTTGATCCCGGATTTAATTCCAATGATCGATAAAGATCATTCGGAAAAGACAGACAAGGAGCAGCTGATTCAGAAAATGCTAATGGAAGAAAGAAAAAGGCTTGAGAAAGAAAATGAAATTGACAAAAAAGAGATCAATCATTTTAAGAGACCTTTTGAAAAAGCATTTACAAAAGATCAGAGAGAGGGTACAACAATTCTCTTTGGCGGACTGACATGGAAGCATGAAAAGCTGATTAAAGGAGCACTTCAGGGTATCGGATACAAAACCGATTACATTCCTGTGCCGGATAAAAAAGCATTTCAGCTTGGAAAAGAATACGGTAATAATGGACAGTGTAACCCGACTTATTTTACTGTTGGAAATCTCGTGCAGTATTTGCAGGGTCTTGAAGAAAAAGGTATGAGTAAAGAAGATATAATTAACAACCATGTATTTTTTACAGCAGGAGCATGCGGACCGTGCAGATTTGGAATGTATGAAGCTGAGTACAGACTTGCACTGAGAAATTCAGGGTTCGACGGATTCAGAGTACTGCTGTTTCAGCAGACAGGAGGACTTTCACAAAATGAACTAGAAGCCGGACTGGAAATGAATCTTGATTTTTTCCTTGGAATCGTAAATGCAATGATGCTCGGAGATATTATTAATGAGCTTGGATATAATATCAGACCCTTTGAAGTCAATGAAGGTGAGACTGACAGAGTAATGGGAGAAGTTATAGATATATTTTATGAAAAGCTGAAATCGAAAAAGTATTTTGATTTTAATTCAACGATGGGAAAGTTTTTACAAAAGATCCCTGCATCAGAATATTTTACAAAATTCATAGATCAGATACTTGGTGATTATTATTTAGAAGCAGGAGAGGAAGCATTTAATAAATTCAATTCGATCAAAGTCGACAGGACAAGACTAAAGCCGATCGTAAAGATCACAGGTGAATTCTGGGCACAGACGACTGAAGGTGATGGAAATTTCAATATGTTCCCGTTCCTTGAAAAAGAAGGTGCGCAGCTTTTGGTAGAGCCGATCTCAACATGGATTATGTATATGATCCATCAGGGTCAGCTTGTGAATGAAGATCAGAAAGGTCTTAATGTAGAAAAAGATCTCGATGGCAAAAAATCTCTCAAAGAGAAAATGAAACTGATGAAAGAATACAACAGCAGTAAGGCATCACTGTTACTTGCTGAAAAGATTTTTGAAAGAGAATATAACCGCTACAGAAAGACCTTTAATAATATTCCTCACGAGCTTGTAGATCAGAAACTATTAAAATCACTAGCACACAAATTTTACAATTCAAGAGTAGAAGGCGGTGAAGGACATTTAGAAGTAGGTAAAAGTATTTACTACACAGAAAATAATTTATGTCATATGATCCTTTCGTTAAAGCCGTTTGGTTGCATGCCTTCGACTCAGTCAGACGGTGTTCAGTCAGCAGTTTCGAATTTTTACAAAGATATGATATTCCTTCCGATCGAAACATCAGGAGAGGGAGATGTGAATGCACATTCAAGAGTTCAGATGGCGCTGGGTGAAGCAAAGTCAAAAGCCAAGATCGAATATAAGGAATGTCTGGATAAAACCGGTTATGGTCTTGATGAAATAAAAGCTTATGTCGAATCCAATGATGAATTACAAAAACCATTTCACAAGATCGGTCACAGAAAAGGAATCTCTGGAATGGGAGCAAACTTCATATTAGATGTAGCTGACATGATGAAAAAGGATGGGATAAAGAGTGTGAGTGATGTTAAGAAAGAAGTTGCTTAGAATAAATTAGAAATAGTTAAATAGTTTTCGCAACAACCTCCCTATTATTAAGGGGGAGAAGTAATGTGTGAAAGAAAATAGAAATTGTAATTAAAAGAGAAGTTGTATAAAAAAAATATTAACAGAATAAATAATGAATATTTTTAGAGATCCATCTCCTTTAACAAAGGGGGAGTGAAGGTGGTTGAGACGAGACCAAGAAATAAAGAAGTTTATCCTCATAAAAGAGTATAAATGTATTTAAATAAATGAAAAAATTTAACTAAATAAAAACTAAACCAATGGCGGAAAAAAGAAATTATTCGATTGGATTTGACGTAGGTTCAACTACGGTAAAAGCTGTAGTCATAGATACTGAAAAAGACGAGATCATCTGGTCGGATTATCAGCGGCATGATACCAAGCAGCCGGAAAAATCACTTGAACTTTTGAAAGCAATGGAAAGAGATCTTGATCTGGAAGGCGTAACAGGAATGAGATGCTTTATAACCGGATCCGGCGGTGGAAATATCGGGAAACACATTGGCGGAAAATTTGTGCAGGAAGTAAATGCAGTTTCACTTGCAGTGGAAAAACTTTATCCTGCCACACATTCTGTGATCGAACTTGGTGGTCAGGATGCAAAGATAATTATTTTTAAGCCGGATGAAGAGACGGGTAAGAAGAAAAAAATTCCGTCAATGAATGATAAATGCGCAGGTGGTACTGGTGCGGTCATAGATAAAATAAATGCGAAGCTGAAAATTCCTGCAGCAGAACTTAGCAACATGGGATATAATGATCTGAGACTTCATCCTGTAGCGGGTAAATGCGGAGTGTTTGCTGAGACTGATATAAATGGTTTACAAAAGTCAGGTGTGCCTTCAGATCAGCTAATGGCTTCACTTTTTGAATCAATTATTCAGCAGAATATTTCTGTCTTAACCCGCGGTCATACTTTAATGCCTGAAGTGCTTTTGCTCGGCGGACCAAATTGTTATATCAAAGGTATGAAGGACTGCTGGAAATATAATATTCCAAAGATCTGGGAAGAAAGAAAAGTTATCCTTCCTCAAGGAGTTGCTCCGGAAGATCTTATCAAAGTTCCTGATAACGCTCAATATTTTGCAGCTATTGGCGCTGTCGAATATGGCAAAGAAGAAGAAGATCACATTGGTGTATATACAGGATGGAAAGATCTTGAGCATTATATATTAGTTGGTCGTGAAGAGGAAAAGAAAAAAATGAACGGCGGAAATACAACAGGTTTATATGCAACAGATAATGAATTAGCAGCATTTAAAGAAAAACATAAAATTGAAAAATTCATACCTGCTACTTTTAAGCCGGGTGAAGTAGTAAGAGGATGTATAGGAATTGACGGCGGGTCGACGTCTACAAAAGCTGCATTGGTTTCACTGGATAAGGAAGTTCTAATAAAAGCGTATCAGCTTTCGAAAGGAAATCCTATTGAAGATACAATTGATATCCTTGGAAACATTCAGAAACAAGTCGAAGATCAGGGAGCTACTCTTGAAATTCTCGGAGTCGGTACGACAGGTTATGCAAAAGATATTCTGAAAGATGTATTGCAGGCTGATGTTGCATTGGTTGAAACAGTTGCTCATACACAGGCTGGACTTCATTTCTATCCGGAGACAGATGTGATCTGTGATGTTGGCGGACAGGACATTAAGATAATTATTTTGAATCAGGGAAGGGTTGTTGATTTCAAATTAAATACTCAATGTTCAGCAGGTAATGGATATTTCCTACAGTCAACTGCGCAGGGATTTGGATATACTGTCGAGGAATTTGCAGATAAAGCATTTGAAGCAAAGACATTCCCAAAATTCGGATACGGCTGTGCTGTATTTATGCAGTCTGATATTGTAGATTTTCAGAGACAGGGGTGGAGAGCTGAAGAGATCATGGCTGGACTTGCAAATGTACTTCCAAAAAATATCTGGCTGTATGTTTCTCAGATTCCAAATCTTGCGAAGCTTGGTTCTACATTTGTTCTGCAGGGTGGTACTCAGCATAATTTAGCTGCTGTAAAAACTCAGGTAGATTTTATTGAGGAAAGATTTAAAGGCAGCGGTATCGAACCAAAGGTCTTTGTTCATAAGCATACCGGTGAAGCAGGAGCGATAGGCTGCGGAATTGAAGCAGCGAGATTATATAATAACGGTAAGAGAACAGAATTCATCGGAATGGAAAGAGTCTCAAATATTTTATATAAAACAACAAGAGAGGAATCAACCAGATGTTATTTCTGTAAAAATAAATGCCTAAGAACTTTCATTGACGTAAAGACTGAAAACATTGCACCGGATAAGATAGAAGAAGAAAAAAAGAAATTTATAGAGCTTACCGTCATTGAGCCTGAGCAGATTGCAAATCCAAAATCAAAAGTTCCAATGGCAAACGGTACTCAAAGACTTATCATTGCAACCTGTGAGAAAGGGACTGTAGAGGATGTAACTGATATGAGAGGAATCAAGCAGGGAATTGATGATATTAAAAAAAGTAATCCGAATATTATAGAAGAGGCAGCAAAAAATGCCTGGATATCATACAAGCCTGAGATCGTTGCTGAGCCTGTATCTGAACCAAAAGGTATATTCATTTCTAAAAAACAAAAGGATGAATATTCCGACAGACTTGCAAAATTTGAATTGAGATCAAAGTTAGTAATCGGAATTCCGAGGATCCTGAATATGTATCAACATACACCATTCTTTACTGCATATTTTGAATCACTTGGTGTGAAGCCGGGTAATTTTGTTTATTCAGAATTTACAACGGAAGAGATGTACAAAGCCGGTGCAAAGCGCGGCAGCATTGATCCTTGTTTCCCTTCAAAAGTTGCGATCCCTCATATTCATAATCTTCTTTATGTCCAGAACAAAAAGAAACAAATTGATTTCATATTTTCACCGATAGTAGATAATATGCCTTCTGAGCTTGAGTTCGCACAGGCACACACAGCATGTCCGACTATCACTGCTACAGTGGAAGCTGCGAAAGCTGCTTTTATAAAAGAGGGAGATCTCTTTGAACAGTTTCAAACTGAATATGTGAATCCTTTTATTCAGCTGTTCAATATGCAGATGACAGCAAGACAGATGTTTGAATGTTTTGAGAACAGACTTGGACTTACAGAAGAAGAAAATATGAATGCGGTAAAGGAAGGATATATTGCTTATAATAAATTTATAAATAATCATAAGGAAAAATCTCATGAAGTGCTACAGAGACTTGAAAAAGAAGACAAGATTGGAATAGTAGTGCTTGCCAGACCTTATCATAATGATCCGGGAATTAATCATGAGATATTAGAAGAATTTCAAAAGCTGGGTTACCCTGTATTTTATCAGGACACTCTTCCGACTGATGAAGAAACACTTGATAAATTATTCGGTGATGAGATCAAAGCCGGAATTATCAGAACTGCTTTTGATATTGAAGATGTTTGGAAAAATTCATATTCCGAAAATACTTCGCGTAAAGTATGGGCTGCAAAATATACTGCTAGACATCCAAATCTGATCGCACTTGAATTGTCTTCTTTTAAATGCGGACATGATGCTCCTATCTATACAGTGATACAGGAGATAGTCGAGGATTCCGGAACACCTTATTTTTCTTTTAAGGACATAGATGAAAATAAACCAACCGGCTCTATCAAGATCAGAGTTGAGACTATAGGATATTTTCTGAAGAGATACAGAGAGGATATTGTCATGAAAAAAGAAAAGGAGAAATCCATTGAAGAAAATCTGAAAGAATTTGAAATGAAGATAAGAAAAAATCTTGAGCTTCAGGAAAAGCTGAATGTAATGAAAAAAGCTGATCCATCAATTGACAGAAAAAACGGCAGTCCAACACTAGTGACTGTTGAAGAAATTAAAATTCTTGAGTCAGTGGAATAGTTAGTAGTTA
>DAORRV010000080.1:0-17320 GCA_035443185.1 Ignavibacteria bacterium
GTAATTCGTAATTCGTAATTATTTATCAACAACCGCTGCCATGAATTCACCTTCACATGCAAGTTCACCGCCGATATAATTTTTATAAGCTTTGCCGGCGATTTTACAAATGCCGCTTCTGAATGAAAGCAGAAACATTTCAAATACAAGCTGATCACCGGGTACTACCGGCTTTCTGAATTTTACTTTATCTATGGATGCAAAATATGCCATCTTGCTCTGCGGGTCGTCGAGAGAATTGAGAAGAAGAATGAATCCGCACTGCGCCATTGCCTCCACTATCAGCACACCGGGCATTACTCTTCTGTTTGGAAAGTGTCCGTTGAAAAATGGTTCGTTGTAAGTCACGTTTTTTATTCCGACTATTCTCTTATTTACTTCAATGTCAATGATCCTGTCCACCATAAGAAACGGATATCTGTGAGGCATGATCTCAAGAATTGCTTCAATGTCAAATACACAGTTCTCTGATTTCAGCACCTGAAATTTTTTCTCGATCTTCTTCTGAAGATAAAGCTTCCTCAGCATTTTTGTAAATTCAACATTGGATTTATGTCCGGGTCTGGCGGCAAGTATCTGACCTTTGACAGGCGCACCGATAAGCGCAAGATCGCCGATAAGGTCGAGAAGCTTATGTCTGGCAGGTTCGTTGCGAAATCTCAGCTCACGGTTATTTAAAATTCCATTGGAACCGAGTATTATACTTTCTTCAATTCCAATTTTCTTTTTCATTCTCTCCAGTTCTTCATCAGATGCATCTTTATCTACAATGACAATTGCATTATTGAGATCACCGCCTTTTATTAAATTCTGTTCCTGCAGATATTCTATTTCACTTAAGAAACAAAAAGTTCTCGATGGTGCAAATTCTTTTTCAAATTCTTTATGCAGATTAAAAAGTCCTGTATGCTGAACACCGAGCGCGGGATTATTATAATCTATCATTACGGAAATTCTGAAATCATCTTTGAGAGGAAGAGCTACAATATCGACATTCGTTTTATCATCATGATAATGAACAGTATCTTCGATCACAAGATAATCACGCTTTGCTTCCTGCTCTACAATGTCAGCTTTTTTCAAAGTCTCTACATAATCTTTCGCACTGCCGTCCATGATAGGCGGTTCATTTGAGTCAAGCTCAATAATAATATTATCGATCTCACAGCCCATAATACTTGCAAGCACATGCTCTACAGTGTGAACTTCTGCACCATCCTTTGCAATTGTAGTACCTCTCGAAATATCAATAACGTGATCAATGTCAGCAGGTATTTCAGGAGAGTCAGGGAGATCAGTTCTTTTAAACTTAACTCCATAATTTTCAGGAGCAGGTTTAAATGTCATGTTTGATTTATTTCCGGTATGAAGTCCAACGCCGGATAAGGTGATCTCATTTTTGATTGTGCGCTGTTTTTCTAACATATAAAGAATTAAATTTATTTTACTTGCCGGGGGATTCTAACTTTTTTATTCTTTCTTCAAGCTTGTCAAGATTTCGTATTCTTGCTTCTATTTTCAGATCTTCTCTGTAAGGTCTGAATCTGTAACCGGTATAAATACCCGGTACAGTAATAGATTTTGAAACACCAACAGATGAGCCGATAATTACATCATCACATATTTCTATATGTCCGACAATTCCTGCCTGTCCTCCTATCATACATCTCTTACCTATCTTAGCAGAACCTGCAATGCCGACCTGTGCAGCGATGACAGTATTTTCACCGATGGTTACATTATGAGCGATCTGAATCTGATTATCTATTTTAACTCCTTTGCAAATTCTTGTCTCGCCGATAGTCGCTCTGTCTATTGAAGTATTAGAACCGATCTCTACATTGTCTTCTATTACAACATTACCGGTCTGCGGTATTTTCTTATAAGTGTAATCTTCCTGCCTGGCAAATCCAAATCCATCAGATCCAATGACAGTACCGGAATGGATGATCACATTATCTCCGATCACTGTATCTTTATAAATTGTTACATTTGGATAGATAAGACAATTCTTTCCTAAGATTGAATTTTTTCCAATATAAGTATTTGCATAAATTCTTGTACCGTCTCCGATCTTACAGTCATTTTCTATTACCACATTAATTCCTGCATAAACTTTTTCACCGGTCTTTACATTAGTCCCAATACTGCAGCTTTCCGAAATACCAATATCAGTAATGTCTTCCTTTATCTCAAATTTCTCTAGCAGTTTTAAAAAAGAATTATAAGGGTCTTTTACACGTATCAGTGAAATATTTTTTCCTGCATTATTATCTGTAACTTCAAACCCGTCAGAAACTATAACACATCCGGCTTTAGTTGAGTCAAAATATTTTTCATATTTCGGATTTGAAATGAAAGTGATCTCATGATCTTCAGCAGTCTCAATTTTTCCAATACCTGTAACTTCAGCTTCAGGGTCGCCTTCAAGTTTTCCATTAATAATATTTGCGGCCTCGCTCAGCTTCATTTATTTTCCTTCAATTTCATTAATAACTTTACTGGTCAGATCGTAATTTTCATTCACATAAAGAAGTAAAATTTCACTGCTTCTGTCAAACACATAGTCATAGCTTCCATCTTTTGCAACTGTTTCAATCGCTTTGAATATTCTGTCCTGTACAGGTTTCATGAATTCCGTCTGCTTCAGAAAATATTCGCCGCCTTCACCAAATTTTTCTATCTTAAAATTACTGACCTTTGTCTCAAGTTCAGTGATCTTTGTTTCAGTCTGCTGTTTCAGCTGATCTGTAAGAATGAGTTTCTTTTTTTCATAATCATCCTTAATTATTTTCAGACTGTCCTGGAGCTGTGTGAGTTCAGTCTGCCATTGAGTGACAAGATTATCCAGACGCTGCTGGGCATCACGTGAATCCTGCATTGATTCCACAATTTTTTTTGAATCAATATAACCTACTTTTGTCTGAGCTGAAAGTCCGGCAGACATTAAGAAGACTACTGCAGTAAAAGCTAATGTAATATTTCTGATGATTTTCATTATCGCTTTTTTATAAAAAGAATGTTCTGAATATTTATCATCCCAATATGGAATGGATTTTATTTCAGCTTATCAAGTACTTTAAATGTAATGTCAAAATCTTTATCACCATAAAGCAAAGTACCGTCAGCTTTGTCGAAAACGAAATTGATCTTCATGGATTTTGAAACATCCTCAATTGTCTTTGTGATCTTTTCCTTCACAGGTTTGAATAATTCAGCCTGTTTCTGAAGTAACGAATTTTGGATTGACTGTTTGTAATTATCCAGGGATTCACTAAGTGTCTGAAGTTCATTCTGCAATCCGGAGATCTCGGTATTTAAAGCTTTCAGATCAGTTTCTGATGTTACAGTTCCGGACTCGACACTTTTTTGAGCATCTTCGTATCTGGTTTTAAAAGTCTCAGCTTTTGATTTTAAATCAGTCTCTTTAGCCTGTATTGTATCAAGGTATAATTTCTGCAAGTCCTCAAGCTCTTTCTGAACTTCCTGAGCTTCAGGTAATTGTTTTAAAATTACTTCACTGTCTACATATCCTATTTTGACCTGTGACTGCACGTTTCCTGAAATGAAAAATCCTATTGCAGAAAAAATTACTATTAATAATTTCAAGTTACTTGTTTTCAAAGAATATCTCCTTCTTGTTTTTATTTAAGTTAAATTTATGTTTTTAAAATTAAAAGCCTCTTCCAAACTGAAAATGAAACAGCCATTTCGGAGGAATACCGTCCACTGCTTCTCTGTCAAATCCATATCCGAAATCAAATCCTACAAGTCCTACTGCAGGAAGTATCAGTCTGGTTCCAAAACCAACTGATCTTCTGAGATCAAACGGATCAGTTTTATTAATGTCAGCCCACACATTTCCTGCTTCTGCAAAAATAAGTGCGAAGATCGGAAGCGGATCCTGAGAAATTGAATATCGGAATTCCAGTCCATACTTGGTAGTTACTCTTCCACCGATTGGATCACCAAACTGATTCTGCGGTCCGACAGTCCTGTCGTCATATCCACGCAATGCTATTGTGTTATAAGTTAATCCATTTCCACCCATGTAAAAAGTTTCGTTTGGCGGTAAGTATTTATCTTTTGAAAATGAATTAATAAATGAAAACTGGAACGTACTGAATAAAACTAATTTCCTGTTTACAGTTAAAGGTGTGAATGCTTCAGTCAGAAAAATATTTTTTACAAACTCAACTGTTCCGGGCAGAAACGGTCCGCCTGATAATTCTGTTGAATTTGAAACTCTTGTACCCGTTGTAGGAAATACCGGTTCAAATACCGATGATCTCGAAATGATCTGCCTGATACTAAACTGATTTCTTATCCCTTCTTCATATACTCCGTCTCCGTTGATAACATTTGTGTTCTGATATTTTAATGTCCAGTCACCTCTGAAATAATCATCCGGAAATTTAAATCTTCTTCCGATATTTACGGATGCACCGGTCTCTTTCTGATCGAGGTTAGAATAATTTGACCTTGTATCAAAAATATTAAAACCAAACAAAGTCGGTGTATCAAAAAGCCACGGCTCCTGAAAACCAATATCAAAAGTTCTGTATGTTCCACCCGTTCCAAAAGACCAGTTGAAGGACATGAGCTGTCCCGCTCCGCCTGAAAGTGGTTTTGTAATATCAAAATTGTTGAATGTAAGTCCAAGCGCTCCGGTGATACCGAAACTTCCGCTGTACCCGATCGATGCATTGAACTGGTCAGATGATTTTTCTTCTACTATATAATTAATCTGCACAGTGCTGTCGTTAGCAAGTGAGATGTCCTGACTTAATTTTTCGGGATTAAAATAATTTAAAGCCGCAAGCTGCTGCATACTTCTTTTTATATCACTCTTTGTAAAAAAATTACCCGGTAAAGTATAAAGCTCTCTGCGCATTACTTTGTCTTTTGTCTTGTCATTTCCTTCAAATCCTACCATTCCAAATCTGAATGGATTTCCCTCAGATATCTGGATCTTCAGATTTACTTCATCATTTTTTTCAGCAGGTTCTTCATTTATCAGAGCATTAAATGACAGATAGCCGTTGTCAAGATATAATGAACTAATATCGGATTCTTCTTCATTACCATAAATATTCTGTTGAAGTATTTTTGTATTATAAACACTTCCTTTTTTAAGCTTAAGCCGACTTAATAATTCATCTTCACCATAAACTGTATTACCTGTTATATTAATGTCATTTATAAAGTATCTGGAGCCTTCAAAGACGGTAATTATAATATTCACATCTGTTTTGGATGGAAGAATATCCAGTTCTTCCGAAACAATGCTGGCATCTTTATAACCCAACTCTCTGTAAAATTCTATAAGTAATTTTTTATCCTCTTCATATTTTGCTTTGTCAAAATCCGCTCCTTCCCAGAATTTCCACCAGGTACCTTCACTCGTATTTTCAAAAGCATCTATAAGGTCCTCTTTGGAAACATTCTTGTTTCCTTTTACAATTATTCTGTTTACGGTCAGCTCATTACCTTCTTTAATTTTGATCCTGATCCTTGCTTCGTTATTTGCTGACAGCAGTTTGTCAACTGATACTTCAGCCATTCCAAAACCTTCTTCAGCGTATGCTTTTTCCAGATTATATTCAATGTCTTTAAGCTTCTGCTCACTGATCACTTCACCCGGTACAATATTTATTTTTTCTTTTAACTCATCTTCGGAAAGCTCATCATTTCCTGTTATCTCAAGACTTTCAACCCTGGGAAGCTCTTCTACTTCAATTACCAGATAAACTTCGTCCCCGAATTTTTTTTCAACAAATATCTTCACATCTGAGAATATTCCTATATTCCATAATCTGCTGATTGCATCTCTTGTTTCATCCGAGGGCAGAGAGATCTCAGCTCCCTGTCTGAGTCCTGAATATGATATGATCGTTCCCTTTTCATAATTTTTATTTCCTTTTGTATCAATACTCGCGATCCTGTATTTTTGAGGTCCGGTTTCCTGGGAAAATAAATTTGATGTGAGGGAAATGAATGTTAAAAATATTATTATAAATAATTTGGGTGACATTTTTTGAGTTTAATTCTTTTGGTTTTTAATTAACTGTTCGCTGGTCATTCCGAATCTTCTTTCTCTTTTCTGAAAATCATATATCGCTTTATATAAATTATCTCTTTTAAAATCAGGCCAGTAACAGTTATCAATATATATTTCGCTGTACGCCAGCTGCCATAAAAGAAAGTTGCTGATCCTGAATTCACCGCCGGTCCTGATTAAAAGATCAGGATCAGGGAGGCTTTTTGTTGCAAGATATTCAGAGAAAGTTTCTTCTGTGAGTGAATCTAAATCAAAACTATTCTTTTTATGTTCCTCTGCTATTTTTTTTGCTGCATTGAGAATATCCCATCTCCCGCTGTAACTGAGTGCAAGATTCAAAGTCATTAGATCATTATCTTTTGTTGTGTACATTGAATCATCCAATTCTTTTCTTACTTTGTCAGGAAGATTATCCAGATCCCCCGTAGCAATAAGTTTTACATTATTTTGATTTAATCTGTCTGTCTCATCACGAATAGACCTTATAAGTAATTTCATCAGCATAGTTACTTCTGTCTTGGGTCTTTTCCAGTTCTCTGTTGAAAAAGTATAAAGCGTCAGATATTTTATTCCGATCTGTCCTGATACTTCCACTATATCTCTTGCTGAATTTACACCTTCATTATGACCAAACATTCTCGAAAGACCTTTGGATTTTGCCCACCTTCCGTTACCATCCATTATTATTGCTATATGAGCAGGAATGACACCGTGTGCTTTTAATTCATCCTGTTTTATTTTGTCTTTTGCTTTTGGCTCTGTCAAATGAGATGTTTCTACTTGTTTAAAATTATTTTTGTTCCTTTGTAAAAAAATGAATATTTACAAAAGTCCGATCTTTTCTTTTACTTCAGACATTTTACTATCAGCAATAGCTTTAGCTTTGTTGTTTCCATCATTGATGACATTCATAACTCTCTCTTCATCAATTCTGATCTCATTGTAAATTTTTTGAAGTAAGGTCAGCTTATCAGCTACGAGTTCACCGAGATCCGTCTTGAATTTCCCATATCCCTGATCACCATATTCATTCTCAATATCACTTACAGGCTTTCCTGAAAATTCAGAAAATATAGTTAAAAGATTTGAAAGTTCAGGTTTACCGTTTCCATAAGCAACTTTATTTTCTGAATCTGTAACGGCTTTTTTGAATTTCTTAATTACCTTATCAGCACTGTCCTCAAGTAAAACATAACTGTCCTGTGATTCGCTCTTGCTCATCTTTTCGGATGCATTATTAAGTGACATGATCTTTGCAGATGTTACAGACAAAGTAGCTTTCGGAACTTTAAAAGTATCTCCGTGCTGATTATTAAATCTATTTGCAATAGTCCTGCATAGCTCTACATGCTGTACCTGATCTATGCCGACAGGGATTTCATCTGCATCATATAAAAGTACATCACCTGCCATCAGCACCGGATAATCAAACAATCCTGTCAGTTGTCCATCTTTGCCTGACTTCTGGGATTTGTCCTTATATTGTGTCATCTTTCCAAGCTCGCCCATAGTCACATAATTATTCAGTATCCAGCAAATCTCACTGTGTGCCGGTATCATAGACTGAACGAATATCACAGATCTGAGCGGATCGACTCCGACTGTAAGAAGCCAGGCCACTATATCAAGAGTTCTTTTTTTTAATAAATCAGGATCCTGTTTTACAGTAATTGCATGAAGATTAGCTACGAAGAAAAAATTTTCATAACCATCATTATGCTGATCAGCTGCCCAGCCTTTCATCGCGCCAAGATAATTTCCAATAGTAAGATCACCTGACGGCTTTATACCCGAGACTATTCTTTTTTTTACTGCAGTCAAAGCTTCTATTTATTATTAAAAATTTTTAAAAAATATAAAAACATAACAGATTAAAATATACTCTTCTTAATTATTTAAAATGGAATCAGTTTTACAATTATGTAAAATATGGTATTTAATTATCACACTAAAATTTCAAAAATTATTTATGTAAGCTTTGGCAAGTTTATATGTTTCGGCAATTCCTTTCCGGTGAGTTCTTTCGACTCCGTGTGAAGCGGAAACTCCGGGTCCTATAAGACCGACTCTTACATCATACCCGGCAAGCAGCGCAGCGCTTCCGTCAGAACCGTAATAAGGGTATATATCTATATTGAATTTGATCTTATTCTTTACAGCAAGATCTTTCAGCTTTTGCGAAACATCAAAATCATACGGACCTGAAGAATCTTTAACGCAAATTGAAACTGAATCTTCAGAACCTGAACAGCCGTCACCTACTACTGCCATATCCAGCAC
Organism: Ignavibacteria bacterium; assembly: GCA_035443185.1. Lineage (GTDB taxonomy): Bacteria > Bacteroidota > Ignavibacteria > Tepidaquicellales > Tepidaquicellaceae > UBA2330. The sequence goes on from DAORRV010000080.1 coordinate 8,342, forward strand.
CAGAAGCTCTTTCACAGAATCAGGAATTCCAATTGCTGATCCGTGACCGACCTCTTCATAATTTGAAAAATAAAATCCAACCTTCTTTTTATTTTTAACTTTTGACAAATCTTTTATCAACTCTATTAATACCGCAGCGCATGCCTTATCGTCAAGAAATCTGGATTTCACAAATCCTGATTTAGTATATTCAAATCTGTTATCATAGAATACAAAATTACCTGTTTCAATATCCAGCTTTTTTACATCGGATTCACTTTGAACCGGTTCATCAATTCTTACAGACATATTGGAGTACTCACGCTTTTCAGTTCTGAGATTTTTGTTTACATGATCTGCAGGATTATTCATAAGAAAAGTCCCGCGGTAAAGTTTGCCTTTAGAATTTCGGATAGTGACGTATTCACCTTCAAAAGAATTCCATGGATAGGATCCAAGCTGAGTAAGCTCCAGAGTCCCGTTGCCTTTTACTTCTTTTACCATAGCACCGAGCGTATCAATGTGCGCTGTCAAAAGCAGTTCAGGGTCATCATCAAAAGATATCAGAAGAGAACCTTTGTTTGTCAGAGTCTTTTTTATATCTTTATTATCAATAAATAAAGATGAAATATATTTTATCACATCATTTGTAAATCCGGTGGGCGAGTGGATCTTTAGAAGTGATTCAAGTGTCGAAGTTACGTTATCCATTATTCTGTGCTGTCTATTATTACTTTATAAATTTTTTCTCCGTCTTTTGTCATGCCAAATTTTTCTCTGGCGACCTCTTCAAGTCTTTTGTCAGATGAACTTAAAGCGTCTATTTCTTTCTGAAGATTTTCCGTTTTAACAAGTTCAAGTTTTATCAGATTCTCAATTTCCCTGGTCTCTTCTTCAAGTTTCATCTTTTGCAATACTCCTTTGTTTCCAAAAATTGTCATGGAAATAAGTCCAATAAAAAATACGATAATAAGTACAAGGTTTACATTGTATTTTATAAACCGGACTATACTTGTAAATATTCCGTCTTTTTCGCTATTCATAAAAATTATATATCAAAAATTATTTTTTAACAAATCCATTTCAGTTTAATGAAAGTTGAATTATTTTTTCAATCAGCTGATTAAAATTCATTCCGTTCACCAGTGCCGATTTTGGAACGAGTGAAGTCTCCGTCATTCCCGGCAGCGTGTTCACCTCAAGACAATAAAGATCATTTTTATCATCAAGCATAAAATCTACTCTTGAATAAACTTTACATCCAAGTGCTTTATGAGCCTTCAAAGCATTTTCCTTTGCCAGTTTTTCAATATCTGCAGGTAAATCCGCAGGACAAAAATATTCAGTCATACCCTTTGTATATTTATGCTCATAATCATAAAATCCGTCTTTGGGTCTGATCTCGATGACAGGAAAAGCTTCATCTCCGATCACAGGAACAGTAAGTTCTCTTCCTTTTATATACTTTTCAATAATTACTTTATCCGAATAATGAAAAGCCATTTCGATAGAATCTTTTAACTGTATATCCTCCACATCCGGCTGCACAATGCTGAGTCCGACTGTACTTCCCTCGTCATTTGGCTTTATAACGCAGGGATATCCGACAGTGGAATTAATTTTTTTATTAAGCTCCTCATAGTCAGAATTACCGGTAACAGCAAACCAGTCCGGAGTAAGAATACCTGCCTGTTTCATTATTACTTTGGAAATGTCTTTATCCATTGCAATAGCAGAAGCAAACACTCCCGAACCTGTATATTTTACTCCGCGGAGTTCGAGCAGATTCTGCAGTTTGCCGTCTTCGCCGAATTTCCCATGAACGCCGAGTACTACTATATCTGTGTTATCAAACAGATCAGAATTTATGCAGTCAAGTATTCTTCTATTCGAAGCCGCCCGTAATTCATCAAGTTCTTTAAATCCGGGTGATTCTTTTTTAACGGCATTTTTGAAAATTTCTTCTTCGCTTACAAGCACTGCTCCGTTTACAGGGTCAAGTAAAGTCACATTATGACCTGATTCTTTTAAAGCTTTTAATATACTTTTAGAAGATGAAACAGAAACTTCTCTTTCTGACGAAGGTCCGCCTGTGATCAATACTATATTCAATACACTAAAAAATAGAGCAAAAATTTTGTTCAATATACTTATTTCAAATTAGTATAAAAATGTTAAATTCATGATAATATTCAGGATGAATTCAGGTAACCTCTAAAACATTTTATCTCAAAATTGAAGATCCATTATTTTCTGCTAACTTTTTTGAATAACCAAAAAAAGTAACAAAAAAAGTAGTCCCGGGTACCCGGGATGATAAACTGCCTGATATTTGTTTGAAACGGAGAGTCTTTGCTCCAATTGTAATATTTTCAGTCAACCAACCGGGGCAATGCCATTAAGTTAAGGGATTTTTATTTAATAATTTGATTAATATGAATTTATTATACAAAAATTCAAGCTACTCACCTTTTTTTCAAAGCGAGGCCGGGAGGGGTTTGCTGACAGCGGCAATACTTCGCCTTTTATATAATGGCTTTGGCTCTCGGGATGTTAAGAGTTTTTTAAATGCAAAATGATTTGGAAAGATGTAATTGATATTCGAAATTCAATTTTCCACTGCTTTTAATTTTCAAATAAGTTAGTTTTGTAAGTTTAAAATCTGCAAATAGATCTGATCTTAATTTTATTTCGTATATAAAATTAGTACAGATCAGATAGATCTGGAAATTTCCGGTCATATTTTAATTATCTTATAATTAATTCAATATTAAAACTTCTAAAGTAAATTACAATATTTTATCAGGCACAGAAAATTCTTTAAATCTTGAGTTTGAAGAATTTGATCTGCCAAACGGACTGCACTGTATCCTTTATAAGGATATCTCCAAACCGAATGTCTGTGTAATGCCTTCCTATAATGTCGGCTCAAAGGACGAAGTAAAAGGTCAGAAAGGAATAGCACATTTGTTTGAACACATGATGTTTCAGGGATCCGAAAATGTCAGCAGGACCGGTCATTTTGATATGGTAATGAATGCCGGCGGAGTTTGTAATGCGTTTACAGGATTTGACTCGACTGTTTATTTTAATCTGCTCCCTTCCCATAATCTTGAGCTGGCTCTATGGCTTGAGTCTGACAGGATGAACTCATTAAACGTTTCAGAGAGTAATCTGAATAATCAGATCAGTGTCGTACTTGAAGAAAAAAAACAGGTTGTCGATAATGTGCCTTATGGTACCATGATCGAGAATTACTTTAAGAATGTACTTTATGGATCAGAATATGAAGTGTCAGTGATCGGACTTGAAAAAGATATCAGTTCGATTTCAGTTAAAGATGCATCGAATTTCCATAAGAATTTTTATTCGCCGGATAATTGTATATTAATGATATCCGGTTCGATAGATACAGATAAGACAAAGGATCTTGTTTTTAAATACTTTGGAGATATTCATAAAAAAAATCTTATAAAAAGAAATAAGAATGTCATAAAGGAACTGACTAAAAATGAAAAGCAGACAGTTCCGGATAATGTTCAGCTTCCCGTTGTAAGTGTCTGTTATCAGATCCCGAAATCCGGCAGCAGAGCAGAATATGATCTGGAATATTTCACAGAGATACTTGCCAATAATGAGAGCAGCCGTCTTTACAGAAAATATGTCTATCAGAAAAATTTATTTAAGTCAGTTCATGCCAATAAATTAATTCTAAAAGACGCGGGGATTCTGATTTTAACTGCAATGCTGAATCCGTCAACCGATCCTGCGCTTGCAGCAGAGATCATTAAAGATGAAATTAATTTATTTTATAAAAGTGAAATAAGTGATAAGGAATTTGGAAAGATCAGAAATCAGATCGAATTCAGAAATGTTGTCAAAAATCTTAAGATGACAAATATTTCAATCGAGACAGTAAAGAATTATCATTTTTTTAAAGATACGAATCTTATTAATACTTCCTTTGAAAAGTATAATTCTGTCACGAAGGAAGATGTAAAGGAAACTGTAAAAAATTTATTGATCGATAAGAAAAATTTTACACTGACTTATCTGCCTGCAGAAAAGTCTTTAAGAAAGAAAAATAAAAAATAATACTTGAGAAAGTTTAGTGCCGCAGAAAAAATAAAAACCGATGTCCCTTCAATAGACTACAGGGAATATACGCTTGATAACGGATTACGGATTATACTCAGCCGCTCAAAGGATATTCCTATGACGGCAGTGAATACTACATTCCATGTCGGATCAAAGGATGAAGATCAGAATATGACAGGGATGGCGCATTTACTGGAACATCTGATGTTCGAAGATTCTCCGAATGTACCACATGGAAAATTTGACGAGATCCTGAACAGGAACGGCGGCGACAGTAATGCATATACAAGCTGGGACTGCACGGGATATTATATTGTACTTCCATCCAATAAATTAGAAACTGCGCTCTGGCTGGAATCGGACAGACTTGCAGGATTTAGTATTTCAGAAGAAAGCCTTCGCATACAGAAGGATGTCGTGTATGAAGAAAAGCTTTTGTATGTTGATAATTCTCCTTACGGCACTGTCGAAGAGGAAAGCTCTAAACGTCTTTTCGTAAACAGCGGCTATAAAAGTCCTGTGATCGGAAATATGGATCAGCTTATGAAAGTGGAGCTGGATGACGTGAGAAAATTTTATGAAAAATATTACAGCCCTGAAAATGCAGTCCTGTCAGTAGTAGGCGATATAAATTATGATAAGACATTTAAGATGATCGAAAAATATTACGGTGGAATAGTGTCCGGAGGAACTCCCGGCAGAAGAGATCATTCGGATGAATATCTTTCTTCTGAAATAAGAGTCGATATAAAAGACAATGTTCATCTTGAAGGAAAATTTATTTTTTACAGACTGCCTGAAATGGGAACGAAAGATTATTATGCAATGAGCGTTCTAAACGGGATACTTTCTGACGGTGACAGCTCAAGACTTTACAAAGAACTTGAATATAATAATGAACTTGTAAATGAATTTGATTCGAATCTTTATGGAATGGAAAGTACCAGTATCTTTGCAATAAGTGCTTTGATGCTGAAAGGTAAAAGTCCTGATCTGGCTGAAGAAAAAATTGACAATGTATTGGAAGATATTAAAAATGGAAATATTTCAGACAGGGAAATTCAAAAAATTAAAAACAGAATTGAGACATATTTCAGCGCTAAGAAGCAGACTGTAGTTTCATTGTCAGAAAAATTTTCTTTCCTGAAAACCTTTTATAATGATATCAATAAAATAAATTTTGAAGTGCTGGATTATTTGTCGATAACAAAAGACGATATTGTAAATACTGCTGTAAAATATCTTGACAGGAATAAGAGACTGGTACTGAATTATAAGCCGGTTAAGTAAAGACTTTTTAATTCATTATCCGCAGAGTCCGCAGAATAAGTGACTCTGCCGGAACAAAATTGGGAATAAAAGGAGTAACATAAAATCAATCTTCTTTGAGCCTTCGAGTCTTTGAGGTTAAATTAAAATTTTAAAATAAATTGAACATAGAAAAAATAAATACAGGAATTCTTGACAGGTCAAAGCCACCTAAATCCGGCAGACCCAAAGATGTAAACTTCCCCGGATTTTTTGAAACGACACTTGATAACGGAATAAGTCTGGTGGTTATTGAAGACAGGAAGCTTCCGTTAGTGACGTCAAGATTCATCTTTAAGACAGGCTCGTATGCAGATCATTTGTGGGGTAAAAAATATGAAGGACTTTCTTCCATTACTTCAGAATTGCTTACTAAAGGAACAGGTAAAATGACTGCTTCCGAAATTGCTGATGAAACGGATTACTTCGGAGCATCACTTTCCAGCGGATGTGACTATGATGCTACTTACATCAGCACTTACAGTCTGAAAAAATATTTTGACAAAGTTTTTGAAATTGCAGCAGATGTAATACTGAATCCTTCATTTCCCGAATCTGAATTAAAAAGAATTAAGGAGCAGAGAATTAATTCGCTTCTTTCAATGTCAGATGATGGAGAATATCTTGCGGATAAAATATTTCGTGCTGAGGTTTATAAAAATTCACCTTATGCATTACAGTCTGAAGGCAGTAAGGAATCAGTAAAAATTATTACAACTGATCTAACAAAGGATTTTTATAAAAAATATTTCCGTCCGGATAACCTTATCATTGCAATGGTTGGTGACATATCTCCCGATGAAGCAATGTTTAAGATCAGCAGTGAATTGAAATTCGATGTAAAAGGCAGAACAAAGAATCCAAAAATTATCAATCCGAAGATCAATAAAGGCAGTAAAGTATTTCTCTATGATAAAAAAGGTGCGGTTCAATCTTCAATAAAAATGGGACATCTTGGAATTCAAAGAAGCAACCCTGACTTTATAACGCTGAATGTGATGAATACTCTGCTTGGCGGATATTTTACATCAAGGATAAATAAAAATCTGAGGGAGGAAAAAGGTTATACATACGGATCGAGGTCTTCTTTTGGTTGTCAGAAATACAGCGGAGATTTTTCTGTATCGACTGAAGTGAAAAATGAAGTTACGGCTGATACTATAAATGAGGTGTTAAAGGAAATTAAAATTCTGAAAAAAGAACCAGTCGGTAAAACTGAACTTAAGAATGTAAAAAATTATATCACGGGAATATTCCCGCTGCAGCTTGAAACTCCGAATGCAATTGCACAGAAAGTACTTAGTCTTAAACTCAATGACATGCCTTCTGATTATTACAATAAATTCATAAAGGAAATAAATGCAGTTACTTCAGAACAGATCATGGAAGCTGCAAATAAATATCTTTTTGAGGAAGATATGATAATTTCTGTTTCAGGAAATGTAAATGATATCAGGGATAGCATGAAACAATTCGGAAAGACGGTTGTAATAGAGGAGCAATAAAAAAATATTTAAATTTTAAATTGAATGACTGATATAAAAACTCAAAACGTGTCTGATGCAGAATCAGTAAAAAGACTGAATCAGAAATACTCTGAACTTAAAAATGAAATCTCCAAAGTAATAGTAGGTCAGGAATATATAATAGAGCAGATAATTATTTCTGTTCTGGCTAAGGGACATTGTCTTTTAGTCGGTGTGCCCGGACTTGCAAAGACACTACTGGTAAAGACTTTATCCGAAGCGCTTGATCTGAAATTCAGCCGAGTACAGTTCACGCCTGATCTGATGCCTTCTGATATTACAGGTACGGAAATACTTGAGGATGATCTTTCAGGAAAGAAAGCATTCAAATTTATCAAAGGACCGGTGTTTGCAAATATCGTTCTTGCTGATGAAATAAACAGAACACCTCCGAAGACCCAATCAGCTTTACTCGAAGCGATGCAGGAGCACAGAGTAACTGCAGCTGGAAATTCTTATGTTTTAGACGAGCCGTTCTTCGTACTTGCCACTCAGAATCCTATCGAGCAGGAAGGTACGTATCCGCTGCCTGAAGCACAGCTTGACAGATTTATGTTCAATCTATGGCTGGAATATACAAGCTTTGAAGATGAGCTGGAAATTGTAAGAAGGACGACGAGTATGTACAGACCAAAGGTTGGAATTGTATTTTCAAAAGATGATATAATAGAATTTCAGGATCTGGTGAGGAAAGTTCCAGTAGCAGACGAAGTAATAAAATACGCTGTAACACTTGTCGCAAAGACCCGTCCAGGAAATCCTGACGCTCCGAAAATTGTAAATGACTACATAAGCTGGGGTGCAGGTCCGAGAGCATCGCAGTATCTGATACTTGGCGCAAAGACAAACTGTATCCTGAACGGGAGATATTCTCCGGATATAGATGATGTAAAAAAAGTCGCGCTGCCTGTCCTGAGACACAGACTCATTACAAACTTTAATGCGGAAGCAGACGGTCTCAGCATAATAAAAATTATTGAAGAGCTTCTGAAGTAGTGAATGGATTTTTGAAATCCATTCTTTCTTTATATTCATTAGTTTTACCGTGACACAGATTAGTAATCTGTGTTCAACTCCCTTTCAAAACCCACCTTTAATTTCTAAATCTTTTTTTTATAACGCTGTAATTGTCTTCAAAATAATTTTCAATTTTTATTTTCTTTTGGAATAGTTCTTACATTTTAAGAGCAACCCCACCCTGCCCACCCAGCCAGCGGGGAGGTTTTACCCGAGGCATAGATTAGTAATCTAAAAGGCTTGATGTATTTTTTAATTTTTTCTTCACATTAAAATTATAATACTTTTTTGGAACTCCAGCAACGGCGGGAAAATAATAATTAAAGTACATGCACTTTTAAAACTTGAATAAGGTATTTTAAAAAGCTAATTTGATGAAGTTTTAAAATATCAATTAATTAAGAATGCTATGAAAAGAAATTTACTAATTACAATTTTCATTTGTTTTATTTTTTATGTTAGTCCTCTTAGATCACAAACACCTCAATACACATTAGAAGTAAAAAATTTAACCTGGTCACCAGGAGTTAACCAATTTGGTGGTTCTACGCTTCAGTTTGATCTGGTATTCACACATACTGATGCTACAGTAATGCAATTAGCAGGATGGCAGTTCTTCTTTAAATTGCCGCAAACAGCAGGTACATTAGCAGCAGGATTCGGAGCACTTTCATCTTTCATGCTTGATACTGCAGGTGGAGTACCGGTTTCAGATCTTCCTGAACCTTTCAGACCTAGAAACTCAAACACAGTTGTAGCAGGAAATGCACCTGGAAATTATGAGCTTAGAATTGCTGCAAACTCTTTACCTGGATGTGGTAACGGTCTTTTTATTGCACAAGGAGTTCCAACACTTATAGGAAGATATAATATTAAGTTTTCTAATGTTGTAGATCCGAACACTTACAGTGCAGAATTCAGTTTCAGAGACAGTTGCGAATCACCTTTATCTGTAACAAGAACAAAGATCAACTGGTATGATGCAATTACCTGTTCAAATGCAGAGATGACAAGATGTGCAAGTCATAGTGTGGATTTTAATTTTATCGGA
>DAORRV010000081.1:0-17118 GCA_035443185.1 Ignavibacteria bacterium
TTAATAGTTAATAGTTAATAGTTAATAGTTAATAGTTAATAGTTAATAGTTAATTGTTATTTATAAATTGATTAAGCAATTGATTAAATGGTAATTTTAAAAGAATAAACTATTAACTCATAATTTTTAATTTTTAATTGATCTCTCCCTACCCGCTGACAATATTCAGAATTCTACACTTCCTTACATTTTAAATTTTGTTTAACTGAAAAGATTAAATAAATTGAATTAATTGAATAAACAAATTAAATCAGTATATATAAAAATATTACATTGCAGAAAATAATTATTTCATTTCTGATATTCTTTTCATTTCACTTACTGTTGAGATCACAGATAGTGCATGAGGACTGGGTACAGAAATTTGGCAGCAATACAGAAACAATTAATACATTATCCGGACCTTTGATTGATAAAATGGGAAATGTATTTATTTCGGGTACTGTCTCAAGCTCAACTCTATCAGATTATGTGACAATAAAATATAATTCAGCCGGTGTTTTACAATGGACAAAAAATTTTTCATTCCGGATCGAAGACCGGGTAGTTGATATGGTTCTTGATAATGAAGGAAATGTCTGCGTCACAGGATTATCCGAAAATCTCACCGGTACTTATGATATTATAACAATTAAATATAGCACAGACGGAGATTCACTCTGGGGGAACAGGTATAACGGTGAAACTGCTTTCACAATGGATCAGCCGGTTGCGATGGATATTGACAATAATAATAATGTATTAGTAAGCGGATATTCATTTGGTTCTACACCAATGACTCTTGTTACAATTAAATACAGTCCGCAGGGAGATTCATTATGGATAAAAAGATTCGCACTGGGCGGGACGGACATTCCAAAGGATATTTATGCTGATGACAAAGGAAATGTATATGTATACGGCAGAGGAACAAGAATTATAAAATATGATACTAACGGAAATGAACTTTGGAACAGGATATACCAATTCAGTGGATCTGAATCAAACAAAGTTTTAACCGGTGATGCTTCCGGAAATATTTATTTTGGCGCAAAAAAGTTTACTTCTACATTTGATGATTTTGTAATTGTAAAATTAGATCCGGACGGAGATACATTATGGACAAAAATCCGAAATGGATTTGGAGGATTACTTACTACTCATGATGACATTAATGCAGTCTGCCTGGATAAAGATGACAATGTCTTAATCACAGGAGAAATTTACAACGCAGGACCGGTGAGTTTTGCAACTCTTAAATATAGTTCAGAAGGAGTTTTTCAGTGGGAGAGAAATTATTATGATCCGCTAAATGGAATGGGAGGAAAAGATATTGTTTGTGATGCTTTGGGAAATATATATGTGACCGGTGGAAGTATTGACTTTATTACTTTAAAATATAATTCTGCAGGAGATTCTTTATGGTCAATAAGATATAATGGTCCGGCTAATCAAGTTGACTTTGGTTCATCGATAGCAATAGATAATAACAGTAATTTATATGTTACTGGAAGAAGCAGGCTGGGAACGGGTTTATCCGGTTATGAAGCAGTAACTATAAAATATACTCAGACCCTTACAGGCATTTCTGCAGAGGAAATACGAAGCAAAGATTACTATCTAAATCAGAATTATCCAAATCCATTCAACCCAAAAACTATTATCAGTTATGATCTAAAGGAGTCCGGTAAATTGGTTAGTTTGAAGGTCTATGATGTTTTAGGAAATGAAGTCGCTACTCTCATAAACGAAAGACAGAATTCAGGAAGCTACAAAATAGAATTTGACGGAAGTAAATTGTCCAGCAGTATTTATTTTTACAAACTTGTTACAGAAAACTACAGTGAGATCAAAAGAATGATGCTGGTCAAATAATTTTTAACTGTAATGATTTTTCAAAATGATCAGCTGCATCTTATATTAATCTGATCATATGCGCAGAGAATTTCTTTAATTGTACTCTGCGGTCTGAAAGTTCGGATTTAATTTATCACTAACTACTTTGACATTTTAATCACTTTAACAAGATCATACTTTTTGACTCTCTAAAATTACCGGATCTTAAAACATAAAAATATATCCCGCTTGTAAATCCGACTGCTTCCCATTCAACGGAATAATTTCCCGGACCCTGACTTTCATTAACAAGTTCGGCGATCTCACTTCCAAGTGCATTATAAATATTCAGTTTTACATTACCTTTGAACTCTGAAGGCAATGAATAATTTATCACTGTTGAAGGATTGAAAGGATTCGGAAAATTCTGTTCAAGTTTAAAATTATCGGGTATTGTATTGTTGTAATTTAAAACTGATACTAAATTATTGTCACCGTAGACTCCATTATGTCTTACATTAAACTGAAAGACTGGATTTACTATTTTTGCTGCGTCATAAGGTATTCCCGCATTCCAGATATAAACACTAGTCTGATTACTTCCGAACAAAGTAAATCCGGCACCGACAATGTCAAGAATTCCATCCGAATTCAGATCAGTAAGACACGGCATATTAAAAAAAGAAGTTCCGTTAACCGTCAGGTCCCAATCCATGACCGGAGTACCGTCATGATTGAATGCGGGGTATTTTCCAATTCCTCCGGTCTGAGAATTGTCATCTATTAAAAGTTCGAGTCTCATATCATTATCAATATCAGCAAGAGCAACCTGATTATTTACCGCATTTACCGGTCCGATAGGAAATCCGCTTAATACATTTCCATCTTTATCCCATCCGTAAACAAAGTTAACCGGAGTGCCGCTGCCGATCTGATCACCGACAATAATATCGATCACATTGTCATCATTTAAATATCCAAGTACCGGCGGGCCATAGACCCAGTAGTTTGTGCTCTTTGGCCAGCCCGGCAAAACCGTACCGTTATTTTTTAAAATATAAATTAAACCACCTGCTGAACTGACATGTGAGCCGAAAATAATTTCTCTGATATTATCTCCATCGACATCGGCTAGAACAGGAGATGAATAAGAATTCACATCACCATTAGGAAGTATAAAAGGAAATCCGGGTAAGACATTTCCGTTTCTATCCCATGCATAAATACTTGTATAAGATTCCGAAATAATTTCGGGAAGCCCGTCTCCTGTTATATCTCCCGCAGCGGAACTCGAAGCAGGTACATGATTAATTGCTTTTGGCCAGCCCGGAAAAACCGTACCATCGCCTTTGTAAATATAAATTTCTCCCGCTGAAGAAAGTCTTTTACTGGTGATAATTTCCAGACTGCCGTTATTGTCCATGTCGCAGAGAGTTACAGTTCTGGCAGAGCCGATGGATACAGGGAATCCTGTTACAGGCGTTCCGTCTTTTTCGAAAGCAAACAGTGAACCTGTAGTACCTGTCAGGCTTGCAGTTCCAATTACAATTTCTTCAACTCCATCGCCGTCAATGTCTCCGAAAGACGGTGCTCCCTGTGCATTAAATGAAAGACTTTTTGGCCAGCCGGTTACGTTGCTTCCGTCAATATTCCATGCCTGAACAGTCAATCCAATACCATAAACTATTTCAAGTTCAATGTCAGAATCCATTTGACAATAGATCCCGCCTTCAAAAGACTGACCATTTATGATCTTTGGAAAGCCGGGAAATACAGGCAATGAGTCAGCATCATAAAACTTTTTTTCCTGAACACCATTTGTATTTTCTAAAATAGAGACCTTGTTCATCACATCGGGAAACACAATATATGGTTCGTCACAAAAAGCAGATAGATTAATTGTAAGAAGTATGATCAGAATAAAATTTTTCATTTTTGTTTGTTAAATATTTTTCGAATAATAATTGATTATTATTAACATAATAAAAAATGATCTATTTTAAAGCATAAAATTTATTCGAAAATAAATCAAGAATATTATTCTTCATAAAATACGTCCGTCCAAAACATTTATTCCCAAAACTCAAGTTTTATAATTTTCTACTTACTTTTTTCAACGACATAAAAAGTAACAAAAAAAGTCGCCCGCAGGTGATAACTTATCGGAAATCTGTTTTGAAAATAAATATTAATCTGAAATACAAAACAAAATTTAGATAATGTAGTTTTCAAATTCCCCCTGTCTTATCACTTGAATTAAAAAATAAATGCTGTTAGTTTTTTCAAAAATTTTTTAAAATGAAAAATACATTACTCAAATCTGCATTGGTCATTTTTACAATGACGCTGTTCATCATTTCTTTTAACAGTTGTACTGATGATCTCACAAGTATTAATAGCGGAAATCCGCCGGCACTCGGTGGGTATGAAGAAAATGAAGCAGGGGAGATCATGACTCTGGCGGCATTATGTTATACAGCTGAGAATAATCCTAACCATGCCGAAATAAAAGATTCTTTAATACTTCAGTTGGCAAATACAAATTATACTACAGGTGGAAACTGGAAATTAGTATGGGGACCGGGGATAAGTCCTGACGGAGGGAATATGATATATGTTGCTGCTGATACTACCGGTGATTCCTCTTTATATACTATTGCTATAAGAGGAACAGACTGGATTTTTCCATCGAATATAAAAGAAGATATGGAAGTATGGAAACTTGACAGATATCCTTTTACGGCGGGAAATTTGGATTCAGTAGCAGTTGGTTCACTTGACGGTCTTAATACTTTACTGGCAATTACAGACAACGGTAAAAATCTTGCAGCATTTTTAAATGGTATTCAGGGAAGCAATCTGAAAATGTTTATCACCGGTCACAGTTTAGGTGGTGCACTTGCTACGATGCTTTCTGCTTGGTTTGTAGATAATGGATATACAAATATATTTGCGCTTGAGACATATACTTTTGCAGCTCCGACTGTCGGCAATGAATCTTTTGTGGAACATTATAACAGCGTAATGATAAATACAAACTCTCCGTCACACAGAGTAGTAAATTCGAAAGATCTCGTTCCTTATGGGTGGGCGGGTCTTAATAATATAATTCCCGATGAGATCCCCACATTTGTACCGCTCACGATCGGAATAGTAATTATAGCTGTTGATCTTTATCTCGATTCTTTAGGAGTCAAATATAAACATGTTGATAATAAGGTTTCGTTAGGTACACTGACTCCCACTAATTGTAATTCAGGAAATGAAGAGGAAAATTATTTTTGCTGGGTTGAATTTGAACATTCACATAACAATTACTTACGACTCCTGAATGCAGATACTGTAGCTACAAGTCACAGGAAGAGTTACGGATTTTAGAATTAATATATTATTGCTAACTTATTTAGAATGTGACTGGGTTTGAAAGGATTAATTTCATTTTTTGCAGACAGATGATTTCCTTTCATTGAATACTTTTTCTTTCAGCAACAGCCACCTTCGCTTCCCTTTTTTAAGGGGAATTACATATGAATTATCCTGAAACGTTCTTTTAAAATTTTGACATTTATCTCAACAGATTCATGGAATATTTTTTTACTATTTTGTGATTAATTCAAGCTGAAACTGAAAAATTAAAATCTTTAATCATTCAAAGTATAAGTTAGTTTGAATTTTATTTAACCAATAATTATACAAACGAAATTAAATTTATTTATTTTCAGTAAACTTTTCCTCAAAAGGAATTTCTGAAAATACTTTATATTAATTTTCAATGTGGCAACTTCTCTCTGAACTTCCCATAAATCCACGTCCCTGCAATAGCAGATAATATGGTAACAATTACAACAGAGAATCCGCTTCCGACCTGTGCAAACAGCGGCCCCGGACATGCACCAGTGATCGCCCAGCCAATTCCAAAAATAGCCGCTCCGTAAATCTGACCTTTGTTAAATTTCTTGTCATCGATAGATATTTCTTCACCGTAAATGCTTTTCAGTTTCATTTTTTTTATTATGAAAACTGACAAAGCACCTACTACCACTGCTGTACCAATTACTCCATACATAAAAAATGATGTGAGCTGAAACATTTCCTGTATCCTGAACCAGCTAATAATTTCTGCTTTTACAAATACTATACCGAATAAAATTCCTACTAATGTATATTTTAAGTTATACCACCACGGGTGAACTAGTTTTGATTCATTAGTGCATGAGACATCCTGATGACGGATCTCAAATTCATCAGCAGTTTCTATTTGAACATCACTATTTCTGTTTGACATTATTGAATAAGTTTAAAAATTAAAGGAATCAGAATGTTGGTTGAAAAAAAACCACCTACCATAAAAAACATTGTAGCTATGAGCGACGGCATTTGAAGATTTGCAAGTCCCATTATTGCATGACCTGATGTGCAACCGCCTGCATATCTCGTTCCAAAGCCGACAAGAAATCCTCCGAGGACAAAAAATATTAATCCTTTCATTGAAAATAAATTATCCCAGCTGAAAAGATCCAACGGCATTAGACTGGTGAAATCTTTTATACCATATCCTTTCAATATTTCAAGAGTCCCCGGTGCTACCTGTATTATATCTGCAGGATCTGAAAGAAATGTTGACGCAATGTACGCGCCGATAATTATTCCTCCGACAAAAAATAAATTCCATGCTTCCTTTTTCCAGTCATATTTAAAAAATTTTATGTCACCTGAAAAACATGCGGCGCAGATATGACGGAAAGATGATGATATTCCAAATTTTTTATTTCCAAGCACCAGCAGCATTGGAACTATAAGTCCTATCACAGTTCCACTTACTGCCCAATGCCATGGTTGTTTTATTAATTCAAGCATTAATTTTTATTTTTTAAATTTATAAAAACCTCACTGCCGGATCTTGGCTGCACTGAGTTATAACATTTTTCAAGAACCTTTACATCAAAATATTTTTTGAGCAATTCTTCATATTCCTTTTTAGATCCTCCATAGGGCGGACCATCTTTTTCAAATTCTCTGTCAAAGAGTACTCCAACTATTTTACCGTTTGTGTTTAAAAGTCTTATCATTTTTTTACAATACTCTTCCCGTAAATCTGGATTTAATGCACAGAAAAATGTCTGCTCCAATATTAGATCATATTTGTTTTCCTGTTCGAAAAAATTCATACATATCACATTGATATTTTTGTCTTTGGCAAATTTCTTTATCAGTTCATTTGTAACTACACTTGAAATATCTAGAAGTGTAATATCCTTAAAAGCATTTTTTGAAAGATACTCAGCTTCATAAGCATTTCCGCAACCGGGTATAAGGATCTTAATGTTTTTATTTTTTATCTGATCGATATAATTTTTAATTGGAGGTGAAACTTCGCCGATGTCCCACCCTATGTTACCGGTTCTGTAATTACTATTCCATGATTCTACATTTGATATTTTTCTAATTGCTTCGGGATCTTCGCATGTAACATTTCCATCGTTATTTGATCTATGTTTAGTAATTACTTTTTCATTTATTCTATTCATCAGACATATTCCTTTCGATAGAACAGACTGCATGACTCCATACATTCAAATATTTTTAAAATAGCCCTGTCTTCCAGGCGGTAAAGCACATTCATTCCTTTCTTCTCGCATCTGAGAATTCCTCTGTCTTTCATTTTTATCAAATGATGTGACAAAAGCGACTGCTCTGTATTAGACCCGATCTTCTCCTGAATTTCAGAAACAGATAATGGTTCCTTTTCCTGAAGTGCTTCTAATATCTGAAGTCTTACCGGATGACCTATAGTCTTTAAAATTTCTGCTGCACGCAATACTTTTCCGGAATCTAAATTAAATTTTATCTTTGGCATGTATTTAAATTTAAGGATAATAAAATATGAACATTTCTTCATATAGTCAAGTTAGATCTACCTTCTGTTTTGTTTAACTATATCATTTCTATATTCTTTTAAGCCACAGTTACACATTTCATATTAACATATAAATCTATAAATTTGAAAAATTGCTATTCCACAAAAAGAAATTTAATTAAAATTAAAAAGCTGACATGCCATTACCAAACATTTTCACAAAAGAAGTCTCTGACAAAATAATTCAGAGGATAAATAATTTAAGTTCGGAAACTCCACCTCTTTGGGGAAAGATGAATGCTTCGCAGATGCTTGCACACTGTACTGTTGTATATGAAATGGTGTATGAAACCAAACATAAAAAACCAAATGCATTTATGAGTTTCATTTTAAAACTTATTGTAAAAGATAAAATCGTTGGTGAAAAGCCTTACAGCCATAACCTTAGAACAGCCCCACAGTTTATTATGACTGATTCAAAAAATTTTGATACTGAAAAGAAACGGTTAATTGATTTTATAAATAAAACTCAGGAACTGGGTGAGGGTCATTTTGAAAATAAAGAAAATCTATCCTTTGGAAACCTTAACAAAACAGAATGGAATAATATGTTTTATAAACATCTGGATCATCATTTGTCGCAGTTTGGAGTCTAATTAAATTTTAATGAAATTGAATTCATTTTACTCAATTTGAAATCCGGCACAAAAAATTTTTATATAGAAAAAAAATAGTAAACATTTATAAATTAAACTGACCATTAATTATTTCCATAAATAAAAATATCATTGATATATTATGACGACTTATATTTCAATATTGAGAGGTATAAACGTAAGCGGACACAGGATTATTAAAATGGATGTTTTACGGGAAATGTTTGAACAGTTAAAATTTAAAAATGTAAAGTCTTATATACAAAGTGGAAATATTATTTTTAAATTTAAAAATACTGAACCGATTAAATTATCCGCCAAAATTTCAGACAGTATAAATGAAACATTTGGATTCGATGTACCGGTGATCGTATTAGAATTAAAAGATGTGGAGCGAATAATCAAATCTAACCCATTCTCAAAGGAAACAGAAATAGATCCAGCACATTTGCATGTAACTTTTTTATCTGATATTCCTGATAATAATCATGTCAAAAAGCTATCTGAAATTGATTTTAAAAAAGATAAATTTTATCATAAGGATAATGCAGTTTATCTTTATTGTCCGGACAAGTACAGCAATTCAAAGCTGACAAATGGTTTTATTGAAAACAAACTGAAAGTAACTGCGACTACCCGAAACTGGAAGACTGTTAATGAACTTCTGAAAATTGCTCAGAATATTGAAGATTAAAAAATCTTATAAAGTAACTGTTGATTCAGAAAAGAATTATAATATAAATTTAAATATTGAAAACTCTTAAACTTATATCTCCTTCAATTAATCTGGAAAACGAATACAAAGAAATGCTTGAAGAATGGCATGATTCTGGAGAAGAGCTTGTACCGTTTATATTGAGATATGATCCAAAGAATTTTAAAAAATTTGTAGAACAGATGGAAGGATTTAAAAACGGAATAGATATACCTGAGACATTTGTACCTCACTCAACTTTCTGGTTAGTAAATTCTGAAGATAAAATTTTAGGAGTGGTGAATATCCGTCACAAACTTAATGACAAGCTTAATCTGATAGGCGGTCACATCGGATACGGCGTCAGACCTTCACAGAGACGAAAAGGTTATGCAACAAAAATTCTTGAACTTGCTTTGGAAGAGTCTAAAAAACTTGGCATTAAAAAAGCTCTTGTAACCTGTAACAAAAATAACATTGCATCAAAAAAAACTATCTTGAAAAATAACGGAATATTTTATCAGGAGAAAGAAGTTGAAGGAGTAAGTGTATTAAGTTTTTGGATAGATATAAATTAACTTTATCGAATTTTATTTGAGTTAATTTTATGATAATTAAGTTGTCGTAATTGAACCTTCAATATGTCACATATACACCTTATTATATTTATATTAAAAGAAGTATTTTGTATAAGTTTATTTTTAAAATTTAATATTATTCATGAGAAAATTAAAACTTCAGACACAGATAACTGTCGATGGATTCACTGCAGGTCCTAATGGTGAATTGGATTGGATGACCTGGGATATGGATGAAAAACTTTCGCAGTACATCAATTCGATCACGGACACATCCGATACAATTTTACTTGGAAGGAAAATGACAGAAGGTTTCATTACGCACTGGACGAATGTCAGAAAACTTCCAGATGATCCCGGATATGAATTTGCACATAAGATGATGGATAAACCGAAAGTAGTATTTACCAAAACTTTGGAAAAATCCGAATGGGAGAATACCGAACTGGCAAAAGGAAATCTTTCTGATGAAATCAATTCATTAAAAAAACAGGACGGCGGAGATATTATAGTATATGGCGGCGCAGGTTTTGTGGCTTCGCTGATAAGTGAAAGATTAATTGACGAATTTCATTTGTTCATAAATCCTGCTGCTATTGGAAGTGGCATGTCAATTTTCAAAGGACTTGATTCAACACAGAAGCTTAACTTAAAAAACTGTACTCCTTATGAATGTGGTATTGCAGTACTGGTGTATGAGAAAAAGGATATCTAAGTTTTCTAACTATAAAGTTCTCTGCGGATACTGAATTAAAATTAAATCTACTATTTAAAAAATTAATTACTAAATTAATATAAACTTTAAATGAAAAATCAAATTTATCCCTGCCTATGGTTTGACGGACTCGGAAAAGAAGCATCAGAATTTTATTGTAATTTATTTAAAGATTCAAAAATTACTGCAGAGTTCGGTCCGGTTGTAACTTTTGAATTGAGCGGTGAAAAATTTATGACACTTGACGGCGGTCCGAAATTTAAGATCAATCCTTCGATTTCGTTTTTTATACTTTGTGAATCCGTCGAAGAAATTGATCTGCATTGGGAAAAACTCTCCGATGATGGAAAGGTATTTATGCCGCTGGATAAATATGACTGGAGCGAAAGATACGGATGGATCCAGGACAAATACGGAGTAAGCTGGCAGTTAATGCTTGGAAAGTATGAAGATGTCGGACAGAAGTTTACGCCTTCAATGCTGTTTAGCGGGGATCAGCTTGGAAAAGCAGATGAAGCAATTCATTTTTATACATCTGTATTTAAAGATTCTTCAATTACAGGGATCATGAAATATTCTGAAGGAGAAGATCAGAAAGAAGGATTAGTGAAACATGCACAGTTCAGTCTCAATGGAAAAGTATTTATGATGATGGAAAGTGAAGGACATGAATTTAGTATGAATGAAGCTGTATCAATCGTCGTGTCATGTAAAGATCAGAAAGAAATTGATTACTACTGGGATAAGCTGACTGATGGAGGCGAAGAAAGTATGTGCGGATGGCTGAAGGATAAATATGGAGTGTCATGGCAGATCGTACCTGATAACATTGCCGAATTATTGAGTGATCCTGAAAAAGCAGGGAGAGTCATGCAGGAAGTATTAAAGATGAGAAAACTTGATATGGAAACTATGTTAAACGCATAATTCCTAAACTGATCTGATCAACAAAATAAATCAAAAATTTTTTTAACAATTAAATTTATTATGGAAACATTATTAAAAGAAGTAATGTGGAAACAGTTCGGAGCATCAATAGATATGTTTGAAAATGCAGTGAGGGCATGTCCTGAAGATCTTTGGGATGCGGATTCAAAATACTGGTATATAGTTTATCATACTTTATTCTTTCTTGATTACTATCTTACTACAGATCCGGATAATTTTTCACCTCCTCCGCCATTTACACTTTCTGAATTTAATCCTGAAGGAGAAATGCCTGAACGTGTTTATACAAAAGAAGAGATGCTGATATATCTGATGCACTGCCGGAATAAATGTCACGACCTGATCGCAGGTATGAATCCTGACAATGTATTGCACCGCTGGAAAAATGAATACAGGGATTACAGCATTCCTGAAATACTTTTATACAATATGAGACATGTGCAGCATCATGCCGCACAGCTGAATCTTTTACTTCGTCAGAATGAAGCTGATGTTCCCAACTGGGTATCGCGAACCAAATTAAATCTGTAATCGATTCTGAATGAGTTTTAAATTCAGAATATTTCATTCCAACAGAATATGATTATTAGAAATTATACCAATAATTGCAAATCCAAAAACCAATTAATAAAATTTTATAATAACTTCATACCACTTTCATGACAAATTTTGCTGACAGAGTAATTACATTTAACAGCAGATTAAAGATCTCATCTGCACTTCCTGAAGGTGTGAATTCAATGAATCCTTTTAAAGAGAAGTCTGCAGTTGAGTCTTCGACTCAGTTTTATAAGAAATTTTACAATGACAATTGCAAAAGATTTTTTGTAGCAGGGATCAATCCCGGGCGAAATGGTGCAGGAGTGACGGGCATACCATTTACCGATACTAAAAGGCTGAAAGATAACTGTGGAATCAGGTTTAATGGAAGCGAAACATACGAGCCATCTTCTGTATTTGTCTATGAAGTAATTGATACGTTTGGCGGTCCGGAAAAATTTTATTCCAAATTTTATATTAACTCGATCTGTCCGCTTGGATTTACTATAAGAAATGAAAAAGGTAAATTTGTAAATTATAATTATTATGATGATCCGGCATTAACAAAATCCGTTTATCCATTCATTTTAAATTCACTTGAGAAACAAATTGATCTTGGTCTCGAGACGGATATTTGTTTTTGTTTGGGGACGGGTAAAAATTTTAAATTTATGAAACTCATAAATGATCAACATAATTTTTTTCGGAAAGTAATTCCTCTCGAGCATCCGAGATTTGTGATGCAATACAGGTCAAAACAAAAACCTATATTTATTAAAAAATATATGAATAGTTTCGCGGAATTATAAGAGGATTCGCAGATACAGATATGTTGTTAAATTTTGAAAAGCATGAATTAGTTCTTTTAATTTCTCAACTATTAAATCTATTTTCACTACATAAAAAGTATAATATGAAAATCAATTTCAAATAATGTTTCGATATTATTTAGACAAAGAGGAAGAAAAGTTATTCGGATATAATATTTCATTTCTGATAAAGTTAGCGGCAAAATCTGATCCATATCAGGTAAAACACGGAATCATTAAAACTATACCGATGGAAGATTCATTCTTTCTGCATAAAGGTACTGATAAAAGAAATATGATGATCATTTTCTCAAAGGATAATGATTTCAATAAATATATCAGGAAGAGCTATATGGGAAATTATTACTTTGGATTCAGGATCAGCTATATAAATTTTATAAAAACCTTTGTTGCAAAAGATGCAGGGAAAAGATCTCTGACTGTAAATAAATATTTGTACAGTTATATTATAAAAAATAAATTTCAGAACAAATGGCTAAGGAATAAAAATCATATGTACATAGAAACAAGATTCAAAGATCACAGAAAAACACATGATTTCTTAATACTTTTAGACATTCAAAGAAGAAAAAATATTTTAAAGAATCTTGAGGCTTTTTTCAAATTCAGGATACAAAATGAAAATGATCAACATGAGCTGATAAAGTTTTTTATGAAATTAAGAAGAGAAATGTAAGGTGAATAAGCCAGATTTCCTTTTACTCAAATTTGTCAGATTTTTGTGATAATTAAACAAAAGTCTAATATTTAAATTATATATTAGTTAATCTAATATATTTTCTGATCCCTGTATTTCAAAATTCACAAATAAAATTGCTTATGCCTTCTGAAAATAATCTGAACAATAAAAAACAAATGTCTCAATTTGTTTTGATGATGTTCATTACCGGTTTACTTCTATATATTTGCTGGCTGATGCTTGCCCCCTTTATATCAATTTTGTTATGGTCTGCAATTCTTGCCATAATTTTTTATCCTGTATATAAAAAACTTTTTCTTAAAACAAATAACCACTCTATTAGTGCTATCATAACTATATTTGTATCTTTATTTACTTTCGTAATTCCTGTCGTGGCAGTATTAGCTTCTGCAATCAACGAAATTTCCGGAATTTCAAGGACATCATTAGACGAAATTAAACTAATATTGTCCGATCTTCAAAAAGGTAAATTTTCATTTATATATAATTATTTGAATCAATTTATTCGAATTGAAGAATTTCTTAAACCCGAAGATATTAAAGGTTTTATAAATAATATTAAAGAGGCATTCTTGTCTGCCTCTTTGTATTTTATCGAAGGTGCTTTCGGAATGATTGTCGGAATTACTTTATCTGTCTTCAGCATGTTTTATTTATTCAGAGATGGTGAAAAGATCGTGAAGAATATTCCTGAAATCTTGCCAATGGAAAGCAGTCAGTCTAAAGAACTTATCCGTGAAACATCAGCACTTATCAATGCAACAATACGCGGTACTCTTTTTATTGCCGTACTTCAGGGAGTTTTAGCAGGTTTGATCTTCTGGATATTAGGCATCCCATCATACATTCTGCTTGGCGTACTTGCGATGATATTTGCTGTAATACCAACAGGAGGTACTGCCTTTGTTACCGTGCCTGTAATTATCGTTCTTCTTTTTTCAGGAGAATATGCAAAAGCAGCTGTCATTTCTGTTTATGCTGCACTTGTTATCGGAATGATAGATAATTTCCTTCTTCCTAAACTTATAAAGCAAAGAGTAAAAATGAATGAACTTTTTGTTTTCTTTAGTGTGCTCGGCGGAATTCAGTTATTCGGGTTGTTGGGATTATTCATGGGACCGATAATTCTGGCAATTGCGCTGGGATTTTTCAAAGTTTTCAGAGGAGAAAAGATTGACAAAGAAGAGGTATCAATGTAAATGTATTTTAAATAATTTTATGGTAATTTTGAAGTCAAGTCTTACAGTAATACTAATTTCATTAACAATAATAGTTTATTTAATTACACCAGCTGTTCTAAATGGAAAAGAATTAAAAATGCCGGAAGATGAAGATGTGGACAGCTCAGGATTCAGCAGTGACGGACCTGTCATAGTTTATCAAGATTCAAAAGTTTTGAATTATTCAGTAATTCCAAATATGAATGAAACTGATGGAGATTTATTTGAAATTTCTGTCGGGGAAATTTCTAAGGATGATACTTTGACCTGCATAGTAGATGAGACAGTTAATCAGTTTGATTTTAAACTAAAAGAAAATATACAGATTGAGAAAGACACTTACGAGCTTCCGGAAAAAATGCTCATCATTTCAGATATAGAAGGAAACTTCAGAGGTTTTCAGATGATACTCGAAGGAGCCGGCGTGATAAATGAAAATTTCGAATGGACTTTTGGGAATGGACATCTTGTCCTGAACGGAGATTTTTTTGACAGGGGAATAAATGTAAATGAATGTCTGTGGCTTATTTACAAATTAGAGAGTGAAGCTGAAATGCACGGTGGCAAGGTTCATTTTATTCTTGGTAATCATGAGATAATGGTATTACAAAATGACCTGAGATATGTCAGACAAAAATACTTTGACAATGCTGATTCACTTGGTCTGGATTACAGCAAATGGTATTCACCGGAAACTGAACTCGGCAGATGGCTTCGAAGCAAAAACGCAATTGAAAATATAGGCGGATACTTGTTTGTGCATGCAGGATTGAGTAAAGATGTTCCTTATGGTAAATATACTTTGACTCAAATAAATGACAGTATCAGATACAGTATAGACATAGATTTTGAAAGAGAAGAGAGAAGGAAAAATATTTTCATCGGCAGCAAAAGTCCAATATGGTACAGAGGAATTATGGAAGAAGAAGAAACTCAGGCGGAAGTTGACAGTACATTGGAAATTTTTAATGCCAATAAAATGGTACTTGGTCATACAGTAGTGGACAGCATAAAATATTTATATGATAAGAAAGTGATCGGGATAGATCTTCATCATCAGGAAAATTCGGAAAATGGATTTATGTACGCGCTTTATTTTGAGAATGGTGAATTTTATGTAATTAATAATTCGGGGAACAAAAGTCTTTTAAAATAATATCTTTAAAAAACCTCCGATTGATATTTCAAATTTTCTTTTTAATGTGATAAAAACTATTTTAATAAAAATTAATCTCAGGTTATTTATCTGAAACGCAGCAACCAATAAAAAATGAAAAAAAATTTATTTACATTACTGCTGATCTTATTTATTCCTTTTATAAATCTCTACTCACAAACGTATGAAGATTTTACTTATGTTAATTCTGAAGTAGGTTATAAATATATCGGCAGTTATGATGTTAACAAACTGAACGAAATTTTAACAACCGAAGCTGAATCTTTCTCTGACTTTGAAGTTACTTTTTCTTCTGTTGCAAATGGTGTAAAGCTTTACAGAGTGATCTATAATTCTGAAATTCCTGAGATGAATAATAAACCCACTGTTGCATCAGGACTTATTGCAATTCCTGATATTGAAAATAAAAAGATGCCTCTCGTTTCATATCAGCATGGCACTGTATTTACAAAAACCGACGTGCCATCTTTTCCTGATGAATCAATGGAGACCAGACTTATGATAGCACATTTTGCCGGTAATGGATATATAGTCATCGGTGCTGATTATTTTGGTAAAGGATTATCTTCTGAACAGGACAGCTATCAGGTAAAAGCTAGTACACAACAGGCATGTCTTGATATGCTCAAAGCTTCGGATGAGATTCTGAATTCGATGAACATTGAGCACGGTCCTTTATTTCTCAGCGGTTGGTCGATGGGAAGCTGGGCAACTTTACTTTTTTTGCAGAAACTTGAAAGCCTGAATATTGAAGTAACATCAACTTCTGTTGCATGCACTCCGACAGATGTTTATGCAATGATAAACCGCTGGATACATGCACCTGAAAAAGGTGATGCTGTCTGGCTGCCGGGTATTTTAGCTTTACAGTTAAGCTCTTACTCTATCTATTATGATCTGCCCGGGTTAATGGAATCAGGCATAAAAGCGGAATATCAGCAGGCGACGAGGGATTTTTATGAGAATAAAATTACATTTGAAGAATTTTATTCAAAGACACCTGACAATGTTGACGATTATCTGAAATCAGAATTTAAGGAGTCAAGCTCTTCAGGAGAAAACAGGTACTGGGAAATTATTCAAAACAATAATTCGTACCGATGGAGAAGTAGGACACCAATAAATCTATATTTCGGAGAGTCGGATGAAGCTGTTCCTGTTTATATAGGTACACTTCCTGTTGATTATCAGCTTTTAATGGGAGGCGGAAAAACCATCTCTGTCTCTGCCGGTAAACTTGCTGATCATCGCGGTACATTTAAATATTCTGTGGAACATTCAAAAAAAGTATATGATGAAATTCTGAAAAAAAATAATTAATTATTACGAACACCGCAGTCCAAAATCGGAAGTTCTTAATAAATAATTTTTAATTTATTTTAATAATA
>DAORRV010000082.1:0-16242 GCA_035443185.1 Ignavibacteria bacterium
TTCATAACCCCGTAGGGGTGAAATTTAATCAATTAACTTTTTTAGCAAATACATATACACAATTCCCAAACACACATCTCACCAAAACAAATTTCCCAAAAACAGATAGATTAAGTTCTTAAAATTCCACTAAATATTTTGTAAATTAACAGGTTTCTTAAAAAAATGCGGATTAATTTAAATTCAGTTTATATTGATGTGAATTACTGCATTTAAATTACACTATAAATAAATATAATTTCAGATCACTTTTTAAATCAATCTGATTCTATAATTGGATTTAATATTCCATAAACATGTGATCAACCTAAATAAACTATGAATAAAAATATAAAAACAGCCGTTTTCGGCGGAACAGGAATGCTCGGCAGTTCGATTGTCAGACAACTTGAAAAAAATGGATATGATAATATTTTATCACCTTCGAGAAAAGACGGATTCGATCTGCTTGTGAAAAAGGACGTGGAAGAATTTTTTGAAAATGAAAAGCCGGATAACGTGTATATGGTAGCCGGTCTTGTAGGCGGAATACTTGCCAACAATACACGCCAGGCAGATTTTCTTTATCAGAATTCGATGATGATTCTTAATGTCATCGAAGCGCTTAAAAACTTTTCACCTGAGACAAAACTTCTCTACACCGGCTCGACATGCATTTATCCAAAGGAAAATCCGCAGCCGATAAATGAGAACAGATTTATGACAGGTCCGCTTGAAGAAACAAATAAAGGTTACGCAGTCGCAAAAGGGATGGGAATTATTGCTTGTCAGCTTTACAGACAGCAGTACGGCATCAATGCAGTTGCAGCAATGCCGACCAATCTCTACGGACCGAATGATAATTACGATCTGACCAACAGCCACTTCATTGCTGCAGTGGTGCAGAAATTTGTGAACGCCCACCGCGACGGTACTGAACTTGTATTCTGGGGCAGCGGCAATCCCAGAAGGGAAGCGCTCTATGTAGATGACTGCGCAGATGCATGTATCTATCTTATGGAAAATTATGATAAACCTGAAATTGTAAATATAGGTACAGGTTTTGATAACTCCATTAAAGAATATATTGAGATAGCAAAAAAAGTATTTGAATATACCGGTGAAATAAAATGGGACACTTCAAAGCCGGACGGTATGTATGAAAAGCGAACTGATATTTCTTATCTGAAAAGCATCATGCCTGATTACAGTCCGAGGACTTTTGAAGACGGGCTGAAGGAAGTACTGAAGGTTGACTTTGGAGTCGAAGTTTAAATCAATTTCAAATTTCAAATAGTGTGATTTGATTAGGTTACCACAAAGACACTAAGGCACAAAGAGTGTGAATTTCATATTACGAATTTCAAATTTCAAATATTGGAATTAGAGTAACTTCCTTTATGTCATTCCGCATGTGAAAAATTATGTCATTCCGCATGTGAAAAATTATGTCATTCCCGCGTGCTCCCGGCGGGAATCTACGTAGATTGAGAAACTAAATTTATTTTGAAAACTTATTGTGTCTATATACTTTCCAGTAAAAATGACAAAATGCTTTATATAGGAGTAACAAATAATTTAGTAAGAAGAGTAGCTGAGCATAAAAGAAAAGAAGTAAAAGGTTATTCAGAAAAATATAATATTTGTAAACTTGTCTGGTATGAACAAACTAATGATATTAAATTAGCTATTGAAAAAGAAAAGCAATTGAAAAAATGGAAACGGAGTTGGAAGATTAGATTGATCGAAAAAAATAATCCTGAATGGAATGATCTTTTTTCTGAAATAGGTGGAACTGATGAAATTTTGGATCCGGGTTTTCCTTTGAGTTAGATTCCCGCCAGGAGCACGCGGGAATGACAATATGTGGGGAGCACGCGGGAATGACAATATGTGGGGAGCATGCGGGAATGTCAATATGGGAATCGTGACGGAATCACAGAGTGATATGAATGAGGTAATGACAATAATTTTAATTTAACCTCAAAGGCTCAAAGGCTCAAAGGTTAAAACAATTTCAAATTTCAAATAATTTTTAGAGCTTAAAATTTTCGAAGACTAAAAGGAAGTTTGTTTTAAAATTTTTAGCAAAGAGTCATTAAGTCATTAAGTCATTAAGTCTTACAGTCTTACAGCCTTACAGCCATAGAGCCTTAGAGCCTTAGAGCCTTTGAGTCTTAGAGTCTTAGAGTCTTAGAGGTTAAACCGAATAATATCAGTCAGCAAATTAAAAAATTTTCAATCAATTAATATTAAAATAAGTTGAGTAATAAAAACACAAAATCAGATGCAACGGAAAAGATAGTTTCGCTTTCGAAAAGAAGGGGATTCATATTTCAGTCGTCAGAAATATATGGCGGGCTGAATGGATGTTATGATTACGGTCCTTTGGGAGTGGAGCTTTTGAGAAATATCAAAGAGTCTTGGTGGAAAGAAATGACCTATCGTGAAAACATAGAAGGGATCGATTCATCAATATTAATGCATCCGCGAGTATGGGAAGCATCCGGACATGTCGAACATTTTTCTGATCCGATGGTGGACTGCAAAGAATGCAAAGGCAGATTCAGAGCTGATCAATTAGAAGAATCGGACTGCGGCAATAAAGGATTCAAAGGCAGGAAAGCTGTGAAATGTTTTGAGGAAGGGAAATTTACTGAGGCGAGAAATTTCAATCTGATGTTCAAGACTCATGTAGGACCGCTGGAAGAATCATCAAACGCAGTATTCCTCAGACCTGAGACAGCTCAGGGAATATATGTAAATTTTAATAATGTAAGAGAATCTTCGAGACAGAAAATTCCATTTGGTATTGCGCAGATAGGGAAAGCATTCCGAAATGAGATCAATACAAAGAATTTCCTTTTCAGGACGAGAGAGTTCGAGCAGATGGAAATGCAGTTCTTTGTAAATCCGGCGGATGATGCAAAGTGGTATGACTACTGGAAAGATCAGAGATATAACTGGTTTATAAAATACGGAATGGATAAGGACAAGATCAAATTTCATGAGCATGAAAAACTTGCACACTATGCAAAAGCTGCTGTTGATATTGAATTTGAATTCCCTTTTGGGTGGGGAGAGATAGAGGGTATTCACAACAGAACTGATTTTGATCTGAAGAGACATACGGAATTTTCCGGCAAGAAAATTGAATACTTTGATGATCAGACAAAGGAAAGATTCACGCCGTTTGTGATAGAAACTTCAGCAGGTGCATCGAGAAGTTTCTTTGCATTTCTTTGCAATGCTTATGAGGAAGAAGAGCTTACAAAGGAAAATTCTGATGGTACTGCATCTTCGGATACAAGGACTGTGCTTAGATTTCATCCTTCACTTGCACCGGTCAAAGCAGGAATTTTTCCGCTTGTAAACAGGGACGGAATGCAGGACATTGCGCATAATATCACAGATGATCTGAGAAAAAGTTTTAATGTATTTTATGATGACTCAGGTGCAGTAGGAAGAAGGTACAGAAGACAGGATGAATGCGGAACGCCGTTTTGTATAACTGTGGATTCGGATACATTGACTGATAATTCTGTAACAATAAGACACAGGGATTCGATGGAGCAGGAGAGGATCCAAAAGGATAATCTTAATGAATATTTGAAATCAAAGATCTAATTTTTTAATGTACAATGTACTATGTACAATGTACAATGTTTAATTTTCAAAGTATATTTTATTATCCGCAAAGTCCGAAGATCATGTGACTCTGCGGTAACAAACAAATTTTTTATTTAATATTTAAAATTTAAAATTTAAATTTGGATCCTGTACTTATCACCGGGCTTATAGCAGCGAGTCTGACGACTTTTGCATTTCTGCCTCAGTCATTAAGAGCATTAAGGACAAAGCATACAGCGGATATTTCACTGCCAATGCTGATCATGCTTGAGATAGGAGTAGTAGTCTGGATAATATACGGCTCTATGATCTCTGACATACCTTTACTTGCCGCAAATTCTATTTCATTTATTTTTGTATCGGCAACGTTGATAATGAAGTTAAAATATGGATAGCAGTATTCTAAAAAATATAAATTTGTTTTCAGAGCTTGATGAAAATGAGATGGATAAAATTTACTCTCATTCCAGCATTAAGACATATGACAAAGGTGAGATGATTTTTTTTGATACTGAGCCATACATTGGATTTTATATAGTAATAGAAGGAGGTGTAAAGATCTTTAAAATATCAAAAGACGGAAGAGAGCATGTTATCCATTTTATTTTCCCAACAAATACATTTGCTGAAGCTCCGTTATTTGAGCATTATGATAAAATCCGCAGAGAAGAATTTACATATCCTGCCAATTCAATGGCGATTGAAAATAATACCAGGCTAATGCTGATCAGGTCAGATATATTTTATAATCTTCTTGAAAAGAATAAAACAATTTGCTTCAAAATGCTATCGGGACTTTCAAAAAAACTTCGGCATTTAAATAATCATATTGAAAGTTTATCTCAGGGAGTTTCAGTGAGACTGGCAAAGTATTTACTGGATGAGTTAAATTCTTCAGACGAAAAAAATAAAGGAATAATAGAACTTAAAATAAGTAAGCATGACCTTGCCGCATATTTAGGCACTATTGATGAGACATTATCAAGATGTCTTAAAAAACTTCAGGATAATAATGTTATTATAGTAAAAGCAAAAAGGATACAAATTTTAGATATATCAACTCTTCAAAAAACTGCAATAGGTTAACACCCCGGCAACTGTTATTTTTCGTAAAATATTCTTCGAAATTTTAAAAAAAGATTTTTATAAAATCCTTCAATAACAACGGTAATTTTTAAAAAAATAATATTTTTAGAATTATCACAAATCTTTAAATCAAAAAAACTTCTATGTATTGACTTAAGTCAAAGGTTTCTTCCAGTGATATACGTAAATTTGTATAAGAAAAACTTATGAAAACTTTGGATAAGATTATAAATACAAGACTGACGGACATTATCAATTATAATTTCTGTGCAATAGATCTGTTTGAAAAGTATAATTTCAATTATTGTATAAAAGGAAATTCTACATTAGGAAATATCTTAAAGGAGAACAATGTAAGACCTGAGAAATTTATAAATGAATTTAACAGGCTGAATTCATTTACTGCGGGATACATGAAATTTTCTGATTGGACTGTTGATTTTATGTGCGACTACATAATCGCAAACCATCACAGATACATCAGAAAAATTTTTCCATTAATAATCAGATCAGCTGTAGATCTGGTAAAGAGGGGAATAATCAGATCGGATATATCTGACAAGCTGAAGATAATGAGTTATGACTTCCAGATTCATATGCAGAAAGAAGAAAAATTTATATTCCCGGAGATAAAGAAAATAAATGAATTTGATTTAAATAAAAGCAAATACGACATTCCTCCGTTTGGTTCAATTTTAAGTCCTGTGAAAGTGTTAATAAAAGAACATGAGACTGCATTTGAAAATTTTTCTGACATAAAAAAAGAATGTGATAATTTCAAAACTGAACAAACCGGGAAGAAAACAGGGGGGGGGGCAGGTAATGATAAAAAAGATTTATTTTATAAAATGCTTAGAGACTTTGAAATAGATCTGCATCTTCATTTTCACCTTGAGAATAATATACTTTTCCTAAAAGCAGTTAAATCCGAAAAAAAATTATTAAAAAATAACTCAAAAAATTATTTAAACAGAATTAAAACATCAAAAAAATGAATAAACAAAACAGCTCGATACTTGCTTTAATTTTTATAATAACTATGATTTCATATACAGGGTGTGGCGGGAATGATCCCGAGTTAGGGATTGGTCCTGTAAAGGAAATAAAACTAGAACCGGCAATAAATGAAAATCTTGTTGCTACAGGGAAACAAATTTTTGATATGAAATGCATAACCTGTCATCAGATCAACTCTAAACTGGTCGGACCTCCATTAAAAGATGTTACAAAAAGAAGGAAACCGGAATGGATCATGAATATGATACTGAATCCTGTACAGATGGTTCAGGAAAATATGATTGCAAAAACACTGGCGACATCCGGACAGTATCCAACTCCAATGACATTTCAAAATGTGTCACAGGATGATGCAAGAGCAATACTGGAATATTTTAGAAATAACGACAAATAAAATTTTACAATCAATGGAACAACTAAAAAATATAAATCAGAGGTAAAAAAATGAAGAAAACTAATACACTCTCAAAGTCAATATTTAAGGGAATTTTAATTTTAATAATTGCAGCGTCATTCTATTCCTGCTCGGAAAAAGATTCAAAGACACTTAGCATGAGTGGAGATGAAGCTTCAAAAGTTTATATAGAGCCGGGAAAGTATGATGAATTCTATTATTTTATGTCAGGCGGATTCAGTGGTCAGATGTCAGTATATGGTATTCCTTCAGGCAGAATGCTGAAAGTGATACCTGTATTTTCAGTGAATCCGGAAAACGGCTGGGGTTATACTGAGGAATCAAAGCCGATGCTGAACACATCATATGGATTTATTCCCTGGGATGATGCTCACCATTCAGAGCTTTCTCAGACTGATGGTGTTCCGGACGGCAGGTGGGTTTTCATAAACGGAAATAATACACCCAGAATAGCGAGAATTGATCTTAAGACATTCAAAACTACTGAAATAATTGAGATCCCTAATTCATCAGGAAATCACTCTTCACCTTTTACAACTCCAAATACGGATTATGTAGTAGCAGGAACAAGATTCAGTATACCGGTAGAAAACAGGGACGTGCCGATTACATCTTATAAAGAAGAGTTTAAAGGTGCTTTGTCTTTTATAAAAGTCGATAAGACAACCGGCAGAATGAACATAGATTATCAGATCATTACTCCTCCTTACGATTACGATCTGAGTCATTCAGGAAAAGGACCTTCGGACGGATGGTTTTTCTTTACCTGTTATAATTCTGAAGAGGCAAATTCACTTCTCGAAGTCAATGCCAGTCAGAAAGACAAAGATTTTATTCTTGCAATAAATTATAAGAAAGTAGATGAAATAGTAAAAGGTGGAGCCGGAAAAGAAATGAGCACAAAGTATGCACATAACATCTGGAACGATGAAACACATTCAGCGACATCAACTATGATAAACACTGTAAAAACTCTTTTACCCGAAGATATCAAAGGTGCAGCTTATTATATTCCATGTCCAAAATCTCCGCACGGAGCAGACGTAGATCCGACGGGTGAATACATTACTGCAGGCGGTAAACTTTCTACTGTGATCCCTGTCTTTGCATTTTCAAAGATCACAAAAGCAATTGCCGAAAATAAGACTGATGGAGAAGCAGGCGGAATACCAATTCTAAATTATGAAGCATGTCTGTCAGGCGAGGTAAAAGATCCCGGACTCGGACCACTTCACACAGAATTTGATGGTAAAGGATTTGCTTATACTTCTTCATTTATTTCTTCTGAAGTAGTAAAATGGAATATTGAAACTAAACAAGTAGTTGACAGAATTCCGGTTTATTATTCCATCGGCCACTTAAGCATTCCCGGCGGCGACAGTAAAAAGCCATGGGGAAAATATCTGATCGCTTTGAATAAAATGACAAAAGACAGATATCTTCCAACCGGTCCTGAGCTTACTCAGTCTGCACAGCTTATTGATATATCAGGTGATAAAATGCGGATCCTTCTTGATTTCCCGACTATAGGTGAGCCACACTACGCACAGGGTATTCCTGCAGAACTTGTGACAAAAGATCAGATCAGAATATATAAGATCGAAGACAATAAAAATCCTCATGCAATCAAAAGTATTTTGGATGCCCGGGTTGAAAGAAACGGAAGTGTTGTCCATGTTTATTTTGCAGCTACAAGGTCACACTTTACTCCGGATAATATTGAAGGTGTAAAACTTGGTGACACAGTGTATTTTCATATGACAAACCTTGAACAGGACTGGGATATACCTCATGGATTTGCAGTAATGGGAAATAATAATTCGGAAATGCTTGTAATGCCCGGTGAGACATGTACATTGAAATGGGTACCGTCAAGAGTTGGAATAATGCCGATGTACTGTACAGATTTTTGCTCAGCACTCCATCAGGAAATGCAGGGATATATAAGAGTATCTGCACAGGGATCTGATGTTCCAATCAAGTTCAGTCTTGGTGATGAAAAGAAAGAGTAACTTTTATAAATTTCAGAAGGGTGCTTAAAGCACCCTTTTTAATTTGAATCATGAAAAAAATCAGCAGAATATTAATAGTCGTATTTTCTCTTGCACTCATTGGTGTTTTCTTTGTGCCGATCTGGGATATTTCTTTGCAGGCACCCCAGTATCCGGAGGGACTTGGAATGAAGATATGGATAAATAAAATGAGCGGTGATCTTGATATAATAAATGGTCTTAACCATTACATAGGTATGAAAACTATTCATCCGGAATCAATAAAAGAACTAACTGTAATGCCTTACGTCATAGGTTTTTTTATTGCCGCAGGTATTTTTGTAAGTGTACTAAATAAACCTAAATTTCTGTTAGTATGGATAGTTTTATTTGTAATAGCCGGTACTGTGGGTCTTTATGATTTTTATCTGTGGGAATATGATTACGGTCATAATCTTGATCCAACAGCAGCTATAAAAGTTGAAGGTATGAATTATCAGCCGCCGCTTATCGGATCTAAAAATCTTTTGAATTTCAAAGCTGTTTCAATGCCGGATATAGGAAGCTATATATTTTTTCTGACCGGCTTAATTTTTATTTATGTTTATATAAATGAAAAAAAATTCTTTAAAAAATCTTTATAATAATCATCTGAAATTAAGATCAATAATTTATATTGTTATCTGTCTGACATTTACATCATGCAGTAAGGAACTCTCTCCAATAAATTTTGGAAAAGACATGTGTGATCACTGTAAAATGACGATAGTCGATAAAAAATTTGGGGGAGAATTGGTAAATGATAAAGGGAAAGCATATAAATTCGATGCTATAGAATGTATGGTTGAATATGAGGAAGAAAAAAGATCGGACAGTGAAAATGAAATCTTTACTTTATACACTTCTTATACAATTGATATTTTAAATCCAGGTGAGTTAATAAAAAGTGATGATGCAATTTTTGTCTTAAGTGAATCTATCAAAAGTCCAATGGGTGGTGATCTTGCCTCGTACAGTAATAAAACTGAAGCTGAAAATTTTATAAAAGAAAACGGCGGTGAATTGTTTGACTTTAAAAGTCTTAAAGAAAAGTTCATTAAAAAATAAATTAAATATAAATAGTAAAACTCTGAAAATCATATTAATAATACTATTAGCTATTTTTGTTTCAATTCCGGAATCATTGATCTCTGCAAAGGAAATTACAGTAGACCCTGCCGGACAGATAAATCTGATCAAAGAAGCACTCAGGATTTCTGAGGACGGCGACAGAATATTAATTAAAAGCGGTTATTATAAAGAGTATGATCTGATAGCAGAAAAAAGGGTTGAGATAATTGGGGAGGAAGGATCTTTGATTGATATTGATTTCAAGGGAGACGGTATTATATTGAGAAAGGACAGTTCATCCGTAAGCGGACTTACCATTAAGAATATGGTCGTTAGTTATATAAAAGATATTGCCGGAATAAAACTTGAAAAATCAAATTTCAGCAAGGTATTCAACAATAGATTATTCGATACATTTTTTTCTATATATCTTGAAAACTCCTCGGACTGCCTTGTATCGGGAAATACTATTGTAGGAAATGCCGCGACAGAGACTTCATCAGGAAATGGAATACATTTATGGAAATGCAAAAATGTTATGATAGAAAACAATTATATTTCGGGTCAGCGTGACGGGATCTATCTGGAGTTTGTTGATTTTTCGATTGTAAGAAATAATTTCAGCGAAAAAAATCTTAGATACGGTTTGCACTTTATGTATGCGGACAGTAATTCATATTCACATAATACTTTTAAGAATAACGGAGCGGGAGTTGCTGTTATGTATTCAGAGAAAATAGAGATGACTCATAATACTTTTATTCACAACTGGGGTGCAGCATCATTTGGAATACTCTTAAAAGAGATCAGAAGAAGTAAGATCTTCGGAAACATATTTATTGAAAATACAACCGGTATTTATATGGAAGGATGCAACGACATTTATTTGTTTGAAAATGATTTTATAAAGAACGGCTGGGCATTGAAAATAATGGGAAGCTGTTCGGATAATTTTCTTGAAAGAAATAATTTTATAGAAAATACATTTGACATATCTTCTAACAGTTCACGAAACAGTAATTTCTATGATTCAAATTACTGGGACAAATACGGAGGATATGACATAAATAAAAACGGAACGGGTGACGTGCCATACAGACCTGTAAGTCTATATTCGATGATGCTCGAAAAAATGCCGGATGCAATTATTCTGTTGAGAAGCTTTATTGTAGATCTGATCGACATTACTGAAAAAGCTATGCCGGTCTTCATTCCCGAATCTCTCGCAGATCAGAATCCGAAAATGAGTAAATACGAATTTAATATTTATGATAAGAACTGATAAATTATATAAGAGATATGGGAAATTTGAAGTTCTGAAATCCATTGATATCAATCTTGGTAAAGGTCAGATAACAGGGCTTATGGGTCCAAACGGTTCAGGGAAATCTACTCTCCTAAAATCTATCCTCGGTCTTGTAATACCGGATTCCGGAAAAATATATGTGAAAGACAGCGATATTAAAAATAAATTCGACTACAGAAAATATATCGGATACATGCCGCAGATAGCAAACTATCCAGAAAATCTAAAAGTGAAAGAGCTTTTCAAAATTGTAAAAGATATCCGGACAGATGTAAAGGAATATGATGTTGAACTTTTTGAAAATTTTAAACTGGGGGAAATTGAAAATAAAAATTTCGGTCAGCTTTCGGGCGGGTATAAACAGAGAGTCACAGCAGCTATTGCATTCTTATTCAGTCCGGAAATTTTGATTCTCGATGAACCTACATCCAGCCTGGATCCGGTATCTACAGAAATTTTAAAAGACAAGATCCTGAAATCCAAATCCCTCGGGAGGCTGGTTATAGTCTGTTCACATCTGGTGCCTGAAGTCAGTGAACTTGCTGACAGACTTGTTTATCTGATTGAAGGAAAAATATTATTTAATGATAAGATCTCAAATCTGATAAACGGTTCGGGAGAAACATTGGGCAAAACAATTTCAAGATTTCTCCAAAATAAAACAGATAAAATTATATGAGCAGTAAAATATTAAAATATATATTTATTGAATTGATCCGAAACCGGTTCATAATATTCTATGCAATTTTTTTATTTGTATTAAGCTCAGCGATAATTTATATCGGACATGATTCATCCAAGGCAGTTGTAACATTACTGAATCTGATACTTTTTATAATTCCACTTGTCAGCTTAATATTCGGGACTATTCATTTTTATAATTCGGAAGAATTCATACAGCTTTTACTTACACAGCCGGTTGACAGAAAAAGCATATTCCTTGCGGAATATCTGGGAATTGCGTTCTCACTTTCTCTGGCATTCATTGCAGGTGCAGGTCTGCCGCTGATATATTACGGCATTACAGTGCCGGTAATGTTTTTACTTGGCACAGGTGTGATACTGACTTTCATTTTTGTGTCACTGGCATTTTTTTCATCAGTGATCAATAAGGATAAAGTAAAAGGTATCGGACTTTCTGTGATCATCTGGCTTTT
The DNA here is from genome assembly GCA_035443185.1 of Ignavibacteria bacterium. Classification (GTDB taxonomy): domain Bacteria; phylum Bacteroidota; class Ignavibacteria; order Tepidaquicellales; family Tepidaquicellaceae; genus UBA2330. The sequence goes on from DAORRV010000082.1 coordinate 11,692, forward strand.
TATGTCAGTGATATTTGACGGAATAATTTTTGTGATACTCTTTGCGTTCAATGATTACCCTCTTGAGAAATTCATACTTATTTTTACTTCTCTGAATCCGGTAGATCTCAGCAGAATATTAATTCTTCTCCAGATAAATATCTCAGCATTGATGGGGTTTACAGGCGCTTTGTTCAGGGATTTTTTTGGAAGTGCAGTGGGAATGATCACAGCATTTATACTTCTTATGACATGGATTTTTATACCCGGATTTGTTTCCATGAAAGTATTTAATAAAAAGAATTTTTGAATTTAAGTGATAAAGAATGTATTCATAAACACTATTAGAAATGTATTAGATATGAGTGAATTAAACTGCTGATTGTATTGTGAGTAAAAAAAATAAATTGTAAGTGCCAAAAAATTATAATAAGTTTAAAAAAACGAATCTTAATTTTAAGAACTCCCCAAATCCGATACTCAAAAATTATATGATAGATTTATTAACCAGCAATACTAATTGTAGTTAAAATGAAAAAAGAATTAAAGTTCTGCAAAGTGACATTCCTGATATTGGCAGTATTTTGTCTGCTGTCACTTACAGGCAGCAACAATTTTACAAACAATTTTAAGATCAGCAAAAATCTCTCTTTGCTTTTAAATGACATGCAGCAGAATGAAAAAGTTCTCATCTGGATCTCATTTACAGATAAAGGCGAAAACAGCAGTTCACTTCTTGCTGACCCTGAAACTCTTGTCACGAAAAGATCTCTCGACAGAAGGAAAAAAGTAAAGCCTGCAGGGAAGCTTGTTGACCTGACGGACATTCCTGTCAGCAGAAATTATATAAGTGATCTGCAAAATTCCGGAATTGAAGTAAAACAAAAGTCGAGATGGTTTAACAGGATCTCATGCTATGCTGACAAAGATCAGATAAATAACATTGTCAGCAAAGATTATATAAATGGAATAGATATTGTCATGAAGTTTAGAAAAAAATATGATGATGCAGAGTCCGGTCCGGGAAATGAATTTTTGGAAACTGACGGAAACAATAATCAAAACGGTTTACAGTATGCTCTGAACTATGGTACATCTGAGACACAAATGGAAATGATAAATGCTCCGATGGGACATGACAGCGGATATTACGGACAGGGAATAATTATTGCATCTTTTGATGCAGGAGTTGACAATCTCGAGCATCCGTGTTTTGATTCATTAAGAGCGCGCGGGATCAGGACTTTTGATTTTGTGAATAATGATACTATTGTAGCTGATCAGACGGGACAGATGGGAGCAGGCTGGCATGGAACTATGACGCTTTCGCTGGCCGGCGGATACAGACCGGGAAGTCTCATTTCTCCTGCGTTCAGATCGCATTACATTATTGCAAAGACTGAAAATACTGACAGTGAGACTCCGCTCGAAGAAGACAACTGGATAGCCGCTGCAGAATGGGCTGACAGTTTAGGTGCTGATATAATTACAAGTTCACTCGGATATCTGGGAATGGATAACGGTTCATCTCACTCATATAACTGGACATGGATGAACGGTGACAGTTGCTTTTTAACTATAGCTGCTGACCTTGCAGTCAATAAAGGTATTTTAGTAATAAACTCAGCAGGAAATGAAGGCAGTCATGCATCGCATAATACTATAATGTCACCGGCTGACGGAGACAGTGTGATCGCAGTCGGATCAGTAACTTCTTCTTCGACAAGATCTTCTTTTTCATCTGTAGGATTGACTATTGACGGAAGGATCAAGCCTGACATAATGGCGATGGGCAGTAATAATAAAATTGCTCAGACCGGTTCGGGAAACACAGGCTATTCCAGCGGCAGCGGGACTTCATTCTCATGTCCCATGACAGCAGGTGCATGCGCAATGATCCTGTCAGCAAATCCAGACCTGACGCCGATTCAGGTGAGAGAAATTTTATTTATGTCTGCTGACAATTATAATTCACCTGACAGATTTTACGGATATGGGATCATCAATACGTGGGAAGCGATCAAACTGGCATTGCCAAAGAAATTAAATCTGACAGCTGTGATAGAAGGATTATATGATGCAAATTCAAATACAATGGCAGCTGATACCGTCACTGCTAACATCAGAAGTTCTTCCTCTCCATATAATATTCTTGATCAGGAGAAAGGAGTTTTAAATTCCAACGGTACACTTACTCTTGAATACGGCAATGTAAACAACGGTGTAAATTATTATCTGCAGATCCTTCACAGGAATGCACTCGAGACATGGAGTAAAAATACTCAAAGCTTTATTTCAAATGTTTTGAATTATAATTTTACTGCTGCAGCGGTGATGGCATTTGGAGACAACATGTTATTGAAAGGTTCGAAGTGGGTATTTTATTCAGGTGATGTAAACAGTGATAAGTCTGTCGATCTTGGTGATCTTTCTATTATTGATAATGATGCTAATGACTTTCTTACAGGATATAATGATTCAGATCTGAATGGAGACGGACTTACTGATATTGCGGATCTTTTGTATGCGGATAATAATGCAGGTAATTTTGTAGTGGCGTCGACTCCGTAACTTTTAAAGATTCTTTTTGTTGATCGTAATGTCATTTATCTTACAGAGACACTAAAGTAAATTTTTTAGTGTCTTTGTTTTTTCGGACATAAAAAAGATCAAATGCATTTAGTTTCAGTCTGATAAGAAAACAAATTTTAATTCAGCGACTTTTAAGTGAAATACATTGTCATATTTACAAAACCTATTCAACTTTAAAAATTACAATTTTAACCGGCTAAATTTTTTTTCATGATATTTTGTGAACAAAATTATTATTAATGCTTTTTGTATCAAAATTCAATTGACAGATTTAATTATATTTAGATTATTAAAATTAAAATCGATAATTTTAAAAAATAAACTTACAAAAGAAAAACTCAATGAAAAAAACTAATATATACTTAAGATTTATTTTAATACCTGTATTCGCAATCACTTTCCTAATCATCACCGGCAGCAACAATTTCTCAAATAATTTCAAAATAAGTAAAGCTCTGAATTCAGAAATGAGTTCTTTAGACGCTAATCAGGAATTACATATCTGGATAACATTCAGAGACAAAGGTACTGACGTGAATGAACTTCTTGCTCATCCAGAAAGATATTTAACCGAAAGGGCGATCAAAAGAAGAATGAAAGTGAAGCCTGCAAATGCTTTGGTGGACTATACAGATATTCCATTAAATCAGAGTTACATATCTGATCTTTCCCGGTTGAGAATAAAAATCAAGAACAGATCAAAATGGTTTAACAGCGTTTCATGCTATGCAGACATTTCTCAGATAGAAAATTTAGCGGATAAAGAATTTGTAAGCAAAATAGATATCGTCAGGACTTATAAAAAAAATAATGATAATATTGAATTTGAAAATAATTCAAGTGAAGTAACTCATGAAAATAATTTTTTGGAAAATGATAATTCTACTTTACTGAATTATGGGAATTCACTGGAACAGATGGAGATCATCAATGCAACTGTTCCTCATGACAGCGGATATTTCGGACAGGGAGTTATCATTGCAAATTTTGATACTGGTTTTGACAATCTTCAGCATCCGGCATTTGATTCTTTAAGAGCAAGAGGATTCAGATCTTATGATTTTGTAAATCACGATACGATAGTTGGAAATCAGAATGGTCAGATGGGTGAAGGTTCACACGGCACAGCAACACTTTCACTTGTAGGCGGATACAGTCCGGGTAATCTGATCTCGCCGGCATTCAGGTCGCAGTATATTCTCGCAAAGACTGAAAATACTGACAGCGAAACTCCGCTGGAAGAAGATAACTGGATCGCTGCCGCCGAATGGGTTGACAGTCTTGGAGCTGATATAATTACAAGTTCGCTCGGCTATCTGACAATGGATCAGGGTTCGGTAAGATCTTACGACTGGACATGGATGAACGGCGATAGTTGTGTAATTACAATTGGAGCTGACCTTGCAGTAAATAAAGGAATCATAGTCTGCAACTCTGCAGGAAACAACGGTTCACATAATTCTCATAATACATTAAATGCACCGGCTGACGGTGACAGCGTACTTTCTATAGGTTCTGTAAATTCAAACGGAAACAGATCTTCTTTTTCATCAGTGGGTCTGACAACTGACGGCAGGATTAAACCTGAAGTCTGCGCAATGGGAAGCGGTAACCGGGTGGCAGCATCAGGCGCAGGTAATACCGGCTATTCCTCCGGCAGCGGCACTTCATTCTCATGTCCGATGACAGCGGGAGTCTGCGCTCAGATACTTTCAGCAAACTATAATATAACTCCGATGCAGATGAGACAATTATTAACTTCGACTGCAAATAACAGTTCGTCACCGGACAGATTCACAGGATGGGGAACGATTAACGCATGGGAAGCTCTCAAACTCGGCAGAATCCTGACGGGTGTGAATCCGGTAAATGTTGTAAATTCTGTACCGGATGGTTTCAGTTTGTCACAGAATTTTCCAAACCCATTCAACCCCCGAACAATTATCAATTACGAATTAGGAATTACGAATGATGTGAAAT
>DAORRV010000083.1:0-15927 GCA_035443185.1 Ignavibacteria bacterium
TTTATTATGCGGAATCGACGAGACTCGAACTCGCGACCTCCTGAGTGACAGTCAGTTAAGGGCGATTCCATTTATATAAAATATTCATAAGTATTATAAATTTCAATTCTTTATAAAAAGTTATAATCTCTTATAATCCCTATTTTCTCTATTATTCGTTCCCAGATCGTTCCCATCAATCTATGTTCAAGGTACTTGAATATGATTTTTAAGAAAAGTATATTGCTTCGTGAGAAAATTACTTTCTAATATATTTTGTGTATACATATTTTTTTTGACAGTTTCACCTTGCCTAAGTGAATGTTCAGCAAAAGATTGTTTACTATCGGATATGCCTAATCATTCAATAGAAAACACACATGATAATGAACAGAAAGGGATATCTTCGCCTTTTTGCCTATGCCTAGGTTGTAACACAGTTGTTATCTCAAGCACTACCTTCACTTTTAATTCTTATTTAAATTCCAGCCAATTTGATCAATCTAAAGTCTTACATTTTTTCTTTCATTTAAGTAATCCTGCATCTCCGCCTCCTAAATCATAAATTAATCGTATCTCATTTTTTCTTTAAGCCGGTTTTATAGTATCAGCTTAAAAATAATTTTATATTAATTTATGATAAACAAAATCATTGCGTTTTCAATAAAGCAAAAGTTAGTAATTGGTTTTTTAGTATTGGTATTAATTCTCCTGGGGATTTATTCTGCCATCAAACTACCTATAGATGCCGTTCCGGATATAACTAATAATCAAATTCAGATAATAACTTCAAGTCCGACCTTATCAGCTACTGAAGTTGAAAGGTTCATTACATATCCTGTAGAAATTGCTGTGAAAAATTTACCTAATATTATAGAGCTGCGTTCAATTTCAAAATTTGGAATATCTGTTGTCACTGTTGTATTCGAAGATAATGTTGATACTTACTTTGCAAGAAATCTTGTCTTTCAGAAGCTTCAAGAAGCCGAGGAAAATATTCCTGAAGGATTGGGCAAACCTGAAATGGCCCCGGTAAGTACCGGGCTTGGAGAAATATACCAGTATATTGTAAGACCTGAAAACCGCAGTGATACTACATACAATGATATGGAACTTCGCACTATTCAGGATTGGATAGTTAAAAGACAATTACTGGGAACAGAAGGTGTGGCTGACGTAAACAGCTTTGGAGGATTCGAACAACAATATCATATTTTGATAAACCCTGATGCACTTAAGAGTCACAATTTTACTTTGCGGGATATATATGAAGCTGTTATTAATAATAATAGTAATGTCGGCGGCGGAACTATTGAAAAAAATGCTGATCAATATTCAATAAGGGGAATCGGATTAATAGAAAACATAGAAGACTTAGAGAGTATTGTAATTAAAAGCGAAGACGGAATACCTATTTATCTCAGTCAAATAGCGGAGATTGAGTACGGAAAAGGCCTTCGAGTTGGCGCTGTAACTCAGGATGGTAAGGGAGAAGTGGTTGCAGGGATCGTATTGATGTTAAAAGGGGCTAACTCCAGAGAAGTTGCTCAGAGAGTTCATGAAAAGATGGAAGAAATAAAACCCTCATTACCTGATGGTGTTACGATTGATGAATTTTATAACAGGGAAAGTTTAATCAATAGTACAATTAAGACAGTTGAAACTAATCTCATTGAGGGCGGAATAATTGTAATATTTGTTTTGGTATTACTGCTTGGAAATCTCCGAGCAGGATTTATAGTCGCTTCAGTAATTCCTTTATCAATGCTCTTTGCAATTATAATGATGAATCTTTTCAAGGTATCCGGAAATTTGATGTCTCTCGGTGCAATTGATTTCGGATTAATAGTAGACGGCGCCGTGATTATTGTTGAATCAGTGATAGTTGCCATTGCTGCAAAAATTCATTTGAATAAAAAAGCACTGACTAAAGAGGAGTTCGATGAAACGATCTACTCCTCTTCGACAGCAATAATTAAATCCGCAATATTCGGAGTATTAATTATTCTTGTTGTGTATCTGCCGATTTTTGCACTTGGCGGCATCGAAGGTAAGATGTTTAAGCCAATGGCATTTACAGTAGGTTTTGCCCTAGTCGGTGCATTGTTGTTATCAATCACTTACGTTCCTATGATGTGTTCTTTAATTCTCAATAGAGACCTTAAAGAAAAAGAAACTATTGCCGATAAGATAATGAAAGCGCTAAAGAAATTATATCGGCCTGTGTTGGAATTTGCGTTGAGAAATAAGTTTTTAACTATAGCCGTTGCTGTGATATTTCTTATAATCAGCTTATTGGCTTTTACCCGCCTCGGGGGGGAGTTTATTCCAAAACTGGATGAGGGTGATGTAGCTTTTAATCTAATAAAACTTCCCGGCATATCATTGACAGAATCCATAAATATAGGCACAAAGGTTGAGCAAATCCTAATGTCAAAGTTTCCCGAAGTAAAAACAATTGTTACAAAAAACGGAGCACCTGAAATTGCGACCGATCCGATGGGAGTAGAATTTGCAGATGTTATAGTAATATTGAAGCCTAAAAGCGAATGGACATCAGCAAAAACAAAAGAAGAGCTTGTAGAAAAGATGGAGGCGGCTCTATCAGTAGTCCCGGGAATCGGATTATCTTTCTCTCAACCGATTGAGCTTAGATTTAATGAACTAATCTCAGGTGCAAGAAGCGATATATCTATAAAAATCTTTGGTGATGATTTAAGCACTCTAACCAATAAGGGAAATGAAGTTTCGTCCATCATGGGTTCGATACAGGGAGCTGAAGATATAGCGGTTCAACAGGTGGAAGGTTTACCTCAGCTTCAGGTCAAAATAATAAGAGAAAAGATTGCAAGGTATGGGATCAATGTTGAAGATGTCAATAATACAATACAAACTGCATTAGCAGGTAAAAGTTCGGGCGTTGTATTTGAAGGGGACAAAAGGTTTGATATAGTAATAAAGTATTCAGATGAATATAAAAAAGATATTGACGTTATTAAAAATATTTTAGTGGCTTCGCCTGACAATTTAATGATCCCGCTTTCAGAGCTTGCCGAGATTGATGTAAAGGAAGGACCAGCAGAGATCACAAGAGATAACGGGAAAAGAAGAATTGTAATACAAGGAAATGTAAGAGGAAGAGATATCGAAAGTTTTGTCAATGAATTGAAATCAAAAATAAGCTCGCAATTAAAATTACCCCCTGGATATATTGTAATGTATGGCGGTACTTTTCAGAACCTTGAGAGTGCAAGACAGAGGTTGTTGATAGCTGTTCCGGTATCGTTGTTTTTTATATTTGCATTATTGTTTGTAACATTTAATTCCGTTAAGCAGGGTTTGCTTGTTTTCTCGGGAATTCCTTTTGCGGTCGTTGGTGGAATTTTTGCTTTGGTAATAAGAGACCTGCCGTTTAGTATTTCAGCAGGAATAGGATTTATAGCTTTATTTGGCGTAGCAGTTTTAAATGGAATTGTGATGATAGCATATTTCAATCGTCTTGAGGATGAAGGTATATCAAATGTTCATCACAGGATTATTTCCGGAACTATGTCCAGATTAAGACCAATACTGATGACAGCTTTAGTTGCTTCTCTTGGATTTATTCCTATGGCTTTATCAACCGGCTCGGGTGCAGAAGTTCAAAGACCGCTTGCAACAGTTGTCATTGGAGGTTTAATATCATCGACACTTCTGACATTAATTGTTCTGCCCGTTCTTTACGGAATCTTTAATAAGCATACGAACCCGGAATATACATTTGAAAAATCATGAAGAATTCTTAATAAGGAATAAATTTAAAATAATTGTGATTGCTATGATCATGCTCCTTTCGGTTTTCTTGATTATAAAAATCAATCAATACAATATTATTCCTGAACACATACATTCAATAGATTATAAAACACCTGGACAAAGAACCGATTTAGAAAATATAACAGTGCTCGAGCGGTCTTTGCAAAAGGATCCGAATAACGTAAATGATATGATTAAGCTGACTGATCTTTATATTAAGATAGGAAATAAAAGGTTAGCGGAAAAAACACTAATAAAAATTTTAGAGATTGATCCTTCAAACAAAGAGGCCGATGAGCGTCTGAAAAAGTTAAAGTAATAATTTTTTTGCTAAATTTAACCGATGTCAATTTCCAAATAAAATAAAAATGAAAGAATTACTCAAAGAAAGGAATTTTAGATTTCTTTTAATATCTTTATTCTTTGTCGCTATATTTGAAATATTATCAATTCTTGATATTCATTTCAATAAGTTCATAGAATTTCCTTTATTTGTTGCAATCAGTATTTTGATTGGTCATAATACAATCCGCAGCGGAATTAAGAATTTACTGCTGTTAAACTTCAGAAGTATAAATACTTTAATGTTCATCGCAGTTTGCGGTGCATTTTATTTAGGTCAATATCCCGAAGGCGCAATTGTATTAATTTTATTTACTCTTGGCGAGAAACTAGAAAGATTTGGAATTGAGAAAAGTAAATCTGCAATTCAGTCAATGATTGACAATAGCCCCAAAACAGCAACGCTTAAAAGTAACGGTGAAAAGATTCCTATTGGAGAAATTAATATTGGAGAAATAATTATTATTAAGCCGGGGGATAAAATTCCGATGGATGGTAAAGTCACCGAAGGTACATCATTTGTAGATGAATCAATGATCACCGGAGAACCGATACCAATCGACAAGAGAAAAGGTGAGAATGTATTTGCAGGATCAATAAACAAGCAAGGCTATTTGGAAATTGAAGTAACGAAGAAAGCAGAAGATTCTACTTTAGCAAAAATAATTGAAGTTACATTTAATGCAACTAAAGAAAAAGCAGATACACAAAGATTTATAGAAAAATTTTCTTCTTATTATACACCTTCGGTATTAATATTGTCAGTTCTGATCGTTGCTATACCCGTTTTATTTTTGAATGGAAGCTTTAATGAATGGTTATTAATGAGCCTGACATTATTGGTGATTTCATGTCCGTGTGCTTTGGTAATTTCCACTCCGATATCAATCTATTCTGCAGTAGGAAATGCCTCTTCAAAAGGAATATTAATTAAAGGGGGTAAATATTTAGAAGAAATCGGAAATATAAAAGCCATAGCTATGGACAAGACACGCACAATTACACTTGGCAAACCTGTAGTCAGTGATATTATTCCCTTAGACGGGTTTACAAAAGAAGAACTCATTGGATGTGCAGCTGGATTTGAAATTTTTTCCGAACATCCAATTGCAAACAGCATTGTAGAAAAAGCAAAACAGGAAAATATTGATCTTCATAAAGTTGAGAATTTCAAATCTGTTTTGGGGAAAGGTGTTGAAGGAGATTGCATTGTTTGTACTGATACACATCATTTTTTAGGAAGTCTCGAATATGTAACCGGGGAAATATCAGTAAAAGAAAATATAATAAAACAGGTGGAAGAATTGCAAGCTCAGGGAAAGACAGCTCTGATCCTAAGCTCTGATAAAAGAGTTGAAGGAATTATTACGGTCACCGATGAAATAAAAAATGAAAGCAAGGATGCGATCAATGAAATTAAATCTCTAGGCATTGTGCCGGTAATGATGACCGGAGATAATAATAATGCTGCTAAATTTGTAGGTTCAATAGTCGGTATCGAAGATGTGAGAAGCCAGTTATTGCCTGTGGAGAAATCAGACGAGATCAAAAAGCTAAAGGAAAAACATTTGAGCGTTGCTATGGTCGGAGACGGGGTTAATGATGCACCCGCTCTTGCAAACGCTGATGTCAGTATAGCGATGGGTTCGGCGGGATCTGATCTGGCAATCGAAACTGCTGATATTTCCTTGATGACAGATAATTTAAGACTAATACCCTTTTTAATAAAGCTTAGCAGAAAAACTCTTTTTACAATAAAGGTCAACTCAATATTTGCCATAACTACAAAATTAATATTTATTGTCCTGGCAGTTGTTGGATTAAGCAATCTTGTTATGGCAATAATGGCTGATGTAGGTGTAACTATATTAGTAATTCTAAACAGCTTAAGACTTTTGAAATACAATTAATTCTTTATAAACACATGAAAATAATAAAATTTTTTATTTTAATTTTACTCTTACACGTAAGTTTTTCTTTTAATCAAATCTTGTTTTCTCAAACAAAGGTTAACATGAACTTAGATGAAGTAATTAAAACAGCAATAGAAAATAACCAGTCAATAAAATCTTCAAGACTTAATATTGAAAAGGAAAATGCAATCAAGTTGAGATCGTTTAATATTCCAAAGCCCGAATTATTCGTTGAGTATGAAGGAGTTCAGGGCAGCCTCAGTAATGCTGACAGCAGGAAGATAGGAGTATTACAGGAAATAGAATTTCCCACAAATTACTTTTTGCGTTCGGATGTTCAGAGTTCTCAGGTGCAGGTTGCAAAAGAGGAATTGAACATTGCAATAAACTCGCTCAAGGAAGAAGTCAAATTAAATTACAACCAGCTTCTTTTGCTGAATGAGCTTTTAAAAATATCAACCGAAAATTTTACAATCTATGAAGAGTTTTTAGTCACGGCGGAAAGAAAATATGAAGCCGGGGCTACCTCAAATCTTGAAGTACTGGGCGCAAAGGTAAACAAGATCAAATTTGAAAATCAGATCAGGAATTTTTCATCGGAAATAAGATCTTTACAGTCGGAAATAAGAAATCTTATGAATGTTGATTATAACATATCACCCGTTGGTGAATTCGTATTCAGGGATTTAATAATTTCCAGAACTGCACTGGTTCAAAATGCCGTAAATAATAATCCTGCTTTGAAAATGATGAAATATCAGAAAGAAAAATTCTCAAATAAAATTTCCTTATCAAAGGGAGAGCTGCTTCCGGATATCAGCTTTAAATATTTCAGACAAAAGCTTGGAAGCGACAACAATTACTGGGGAATGGAATTAGGACTGGGTGTTCCGCTCTGGTTCTGGTGGGAGCCGACCGGTAAAATAAAAGAATCTAATTATGAATTTCAGATCGCATCAAGCGAAGAAATTAATCTGAGGAATTCATTAGAAAATCAGATTAACCAAGCATTTGAAAATTATGAAAACAATTCAAGGCAATTAAACTTTTTCAATGAAGAAGTATTAAGGGAAACAGAAGAAATACTCAGACAATCAAAAATAAGCTATGAACAGGGAGAGATCGGTTATGTGGAATATCTTCAGGCATTGAACCTGGCTTATGAAACACGGACCCAATATCTGAATGCAATTTTCAATTATAATCAATCAATAATTAACTTAGAAAAACTCACCGCAGGTGAAATAAAATGAAAAATAATCTAATTATCTTAATAATAAATGTACTGTTAATACTTGCTGTCTCAGGATGCAGCAACAAAGATGAAGCAACTAATCAAAGCAAAGATATGCATTCCGAAGAATCAGCTCACAATGAAGAAGGCGAACAACACGAAGATGAAATTGCATTGTCTGAAGAACAATTTAAACTTATGGGAATTGAATTTGCTAAATATGAAAAACAGAATATAGAGGGCTATATAAAAGCTAACGGTGAAATAATGATAAACCCGGATAATGAATCAAAGGTTGGAGGCATTATTCCCGGACGAGTCAGGAAAATTTACGTAAAAGAAGGATCATTTGTGAGAGCAGGGCAAACACTCGCGGTAATTGAAAATCCCGATCTGATAAATGTACAGGTTGATTATATAAATGCAAAAAATGACTTTGAATTTGCCAAACAGGAGTATGATCGACAAAAGAAATTAAATAGCGACAATATCGGCTCTAAAAAAAATCTGGCCGAAATTGAAACAAACTACAAACGCGCACTTGCAAATTATAAAACGCTTGAAGAAAAACTGTCGGTTTATAGAATCTCAAAGAACAGGTTTGATAATATCTATCAGGATACTATTGCAAATCTTCAAAGAAACTTTTCAATAACAGCTCCAATCTCAGGTAGTATTGTTTCAAGGAAGATAACGGTCGGGCAATATGTCGAGCCTTCCATGGACATGTTTTACATAGTCAATACCTCAACTGTCTTTGTGGATCTGAGTATATTTGAAAAAGATTTACAGTATATCAGCATAGGGCAAAAAGTCTTAATAGAAACAAGTAAAAATACCACTAAAGAATATGAAGGTAATATCTCCTTTATAAATAAGGTTTTTGACGACAAAAACAGGACTGTAAAAGTTAGAGTATCGATAAACAATAAAGCACAGGAACTTTATCCCTTTATGTTTGTAACGGCAAAAATTTATGTAGATGATGGAAATGTATTGGCTGTTCCGGTTTCAGCAATTGAATCCGAAGGAGAAAGTAAATATATTTTTGTAAAAACGGATGAGAGAAGAAAAATTGAAACACATGAGGAACAAAAAGAAGGTGACGAACAGAAAGAAGGTGACGAACAAAATGAAGGTGAGGAACAGAAAGAAGCTGAGGAACAGAAAGAAAATGAGAAACATGAAGAGGATGAGGTGCACAGCGGAGAAGAAGGTATTGTATTTAAAAAAGTTCAGGTCATCACTGGTATTTCCGATGATAAATATGTTGAGATATTTCCAATTGAAGAATTAAAAGATGGTGCAGAAGTAGTATCCAAGGGAACATTTTATTTGAAATCAGAACTAAAGAAAGATGAGCTTGGCGAGGATGAGGATTAGAAGGAATTAAAATATGTTATTCTCACTTTTTAAATTATGAATTTTATGGAAACTACAAAATTTTTTGTTTCAGATTTTCATAAAGGTACAGTCAATATCATTTTACATGTAATAAGTTTTACAATCATGTTTTATGGATTAGTAATCAAGGACACAATATTTTTAATACTGGGACTGGCTGTGATCAATGAACTTAGTCACTTATTTAACTATTTCATTCTTTACAAACGGAATCCAAATATGGCATAAGAATGGTGCCCAATCAAATTCTATACGCATCGATAATTCTTGTAATTTTGTTGGAAGTATTTAATTGGTATTAAGTTAACATATTTATAATTAGTAAACAAAATCTCTATCTAAAATTAAAAAAATAAAAATGAAAACTCGCTTATCAATGGTTTTAATTTTTTTTGTTACCCTAAATTTCATATTCAGCGGATATGTATATGAAAGAGATGAGCAGGTATTAAACGATAGTTATTTTCAGATAGAAATCCAGGATACCGTCAAGTCCCGTTATTATGAAGCTCCCGACGGGGAGTTGCCCTTTGGTTATTTTAAAATAATTGATAACGGTTCAATTATTGTGTATTCTCAGAAAGCGCACCACCCGCGATATGGAAGTTACTTAAAATATTATTACAGCATAAATTTAAAAAGCAGAATACATGAACTGACTCTGGAAAATCTGGAAGTTGATTTTACTGACAATCCTAAATTTATTAAATTGATTAAAGAGTCTAAGAAACTTTGGCAGACGATGACAAATGGCATTACATATTTAAATAAATTGTGGCTTGAATCCTTAAAGTAATAAGTAAGTTTAGAAATGATATAAGAACTATTGAAACATGTTCACATTCAATCAATCTCAAGCAAAAAATTTTACTTAATGAAAAAACTATCAAAGCAAATCATTGCATTTTTTCTGGCCGGTTTCTTTGCAAAAGATATTATTGATGACATTTTCTTTTTGGTACTATTAACGGATAAATATCCTCTTGAAATTTTTGGATTTTCAATTACAGCAACATCGCATAAAATTATGCTCGTTGTATCAACAATCATGACAGCAGTTTTTTTTTATTACGGGTTAAAAAAAACACAGAATAATTAAATATGAAAAAACTAAAATTTATTATGCTGCTCACCTTCGTTTATTAAATAAGGGTTTAGCGCAGGACAGACATTATGGATCTAGTTATAATAGCCGTAATAGTGTGGTTGGCAGTATTTAATTAATTGGTCACCTGTATAACTATTTCATTCTTTTCAATCGGAAGCCAATGCTTTAGTAAATGGGCGCTTAGTTAATACGCGGACTTAAAAGGGATTAACCCTTCAAGACAATGAACAGGAAAAACATAAAATTTAATCAAGTAATCACAATAATTTTAATTTAAAACAAGTAAGTATGAAACACAATTTTGTTGCTATCAATTTCATTGACTGCGAAGAAGCCTATAAAGAAAGATTTGAACTATTATTTACAAACCGTGCTCATGCTATTGATCGCATGAAGGGGTTTAAGAACATGGAAGTTTTAAAACCGAAGGACGGAACAAGCAGTTACCTTGTTGTAAGCTATTGGGAAAGCGAGGCCGATTTTAAGAAATGGAAAGACTCACCAGAATTTTTAGAAGGACACAGAAGAGGATTTGAAGACATCTCAAAAGCCAAGATGGAAGGAAGGAAGCCTCCCATGAAATCGAGCTTTAAAACTTATGAAATATTGGCTCGATGAGTATAAGCGAAAAATTTTTTGACTTAAAAAGTAAAGGGTGGTTCAGAAAAATTGGGATTGCTGCTTTTTTATTTTTTCTCATTAAGGGTTTGATATGGATAGGAATCTTAATCTGGGGATATTTTGCGTTTCTAAAATAATTTACGCCATAATGAAAGGATGGTTGTTGTATCGAAAGAAATGTTTTATTTAAGATTGCTTAAAAGAAATGAACTTGTCGAAATGAGCATAAAATATAAAAAGAGTTTACTGAAATGAATTTTATTTCAATAGAAAAAATTTCTACCAGAGAAGCGAGGAAAATAAGGTGGATCCTTTTCGGTTGTATAGCATTGGCTTTCGTCTCAATAAAGTTTCCCCTTCCGAAATTCGATATAATGTTAAATTTATTTGGCATCCCCTGCCCATTCTGCGGAATGTCCAGAGCATTTATTGAATTTATTAATTTAAACTTTTCCAAAAGTATTTATTACAATCCTTCATCTGTGATTTTATTTCCATTTTTAGTTTCAGCTGCTTTAAGTGTTTTTATGTTAAGTATATTCAATAATAAAGTTTTGATTAAATTTAATTATAAAACTTTTTCTATCGCGGCTATATTCATTTTGTTAATGTGGGTTTTGAATATTTTTATTGGGCATCATTAAGTTTAATGTTAACAAAAGTATTAATACAGAATGCTATATTTTAAGATGTTGTTTTGAAGTTTATTGATATTAGATCCCATATAACGAGATACTACTATGAAAAATAAAAAGATTGAATTTAGACAATAAATTTAAAATTTTAAATATATCCTATATTTATAAAACGGTTTTAATAAAATAATATTTGACAATGAAAAAATTATTATCACTTATTTTATTTGTTTCTTTCGCGAGTACTACTTTTTCCCAGGATCTTCCGCGTCATATGACAGGCAAAGAGAAAGAATTATATAAAACTTATGAGCCGATTTTCTCAGATTTTACTGATCCGCCGCCTACACCAGTGAGAACTATGAGTGAGTGGGAGGAATTTCAAGGGATTTTAATTACATGGACTTCTTATACAACAATTCTGAGGCAAATGGTAGATTATGCTCAGGATGAGGGACTAGTTTTTATCGTCTGTAGTGATTCAAGCTCTGTTAAGAGTTTTCTCACCAGTGGTGGAGTACCATTAGTAAATTTGAAATTTTTAATAACTTCTTTTAATTCTGTGTGGAGCAGGGATTACGGACCCTGGTCTGCATATTCCGGTGTTGCCGATAGCTTAAAAATCGTTGACTGGGTTTATAACAGACCAAGACCATTAGACGATGTAATTTCTGTTTATTTTGCAAATTATGCCAATCTCCCAATTTATCAGGCGACTCAGGCTCCCAACGATCTAATTTCGCCCGGTGGAAATTTTTTGCACGATGGAAACGGTACGGCATTTTCGTCAAAGCTTGTATTGGATGAGAACCCTACTCACACCGAAGCAGAAATTGATACCTTAGTCCGAAGGTATAATGGGATAAAGAGATACATTAAAATGAATACCTTGCCTTACGATGGAATTCATCATATTGACATGCATATGAAAGTCTTAGATGAGGAGACTTTATTAGTAGGACAATATCCTACTGGCGTTTCAGATGGACCATTTATTGAAGCTAATCTCCAGTACATATTGAATAATTTTCCTACGTGTTATGGAAGACCTTATAAAGTTGTAAGAATACCAATGCCACCAAGTTTAACGGGTCAATATCCACCCAGCTCAAGTTATTATACTTATACAAATTCCCTTTTTGTTAATAAAACTATGATGGTTCCTATTTATGGATTTCCACAGGATACAACTGCATTAAGAATTTATAGAGAAAACTTGCCCGGTTACCGGGTAGTAGGAATTAATTGTAGTTCTATGATTTCTGCGGGAGGAGCACTTCATTGCATAGCAAAAGAAATAGGTGCAGTAGAACCTATTTTTATTTCTCATGCAAAGCTTTATAACACAAACAACACAGTTTTGCCATATGAGGTAAAAGCATATATTAAAACGAAAAGTAATGTCTCAGGTGCAAAAGTTTATTGGAGCACTGATACATCAGTGGGATTCAATCAATTAACAATGACAGCTTTAGCGAGCGATACATTCCGGACTTTTATTCCTGCTCAACCTCTGGGAGCAAATGTGTATTATTATATTACCGCAAACTCAAACAGTGGAAGAACAATCTCAAAACCTTTAACTGCTCCGGGAGGTTTTTATCAATTTAGAATTGACAATCCAACAGTAATTAATAACGGACAGCAAGTATATACCTTTGCGCTAAACCAAAATTATCCTAATCCCTTTAATCCTAGTACTAGTATTGGATTTGAAATACCTGCATTCGGTTTTGTAAAATTAAAAGTTTATGACCTATTAGGAAAAGAGATAGCCACGCTTATAAATGAAGCAAAGCATGCCGGCAATTATAAAGTAAAATTTAGTGATTCCGATTTATCTGCTGGAATATATTTTTATAGACTGGAAGTGAATAATATGGTTGAAATTAAGAAAATGATTCTCTTGAAATGAAGATATTCCATAATAAAATTTTTATTGTAATTTCAAGTATAACTAATTAATTCACATATTTAAAAATCAAAATCCAAAAAACATGAAAAAGAAGATACAACTTTCTTTAATATTTTTGTTTTCAATATTTATTTTTTCAAATACAGTTTTTTCCGTCGGTTTTAACAGCATTCACACACCGGATGGAGTTTATATAATTGCTGTTGGCGATGCAGGCAAAATTTTCCGTTCATCAAATTCCGGAAATACCTGGGCCAGCTATACAATGGCCAGTGTTAATTTCAAATCGGTCTATTCATTTAATAATAATATCTGGATTTCAGGAGATAATGGAAAAATTTATAAAACTCTGAAAACAAATTCTGCAATCACTGATATTGATCTGGGAATCACTACCTCAATAAACTCAATTTATTTCTTAAACGATAACGATGGATACCTTTGCGGAAACAGTGGTATTGTTTACAAAACAAATAACGGAGGAACTAACTGGGCTCCTTGTAATACCGGAATTTCTTCAGTCAATCTGAATTCAATTTCTTTCATGGATTCTCAAAAGGGAATTATAGTCGGTAACAACGGATCTGTTTATGTAACCGTTGACGGAGGTACCACATGGACTCCCGAAGCAGTCGGAACTACCAAAAATTTAACAAAAGGAAAATATTTTACGGACGGAATTGCAGTAGTAGGAGAATACGGATCATTATATATTAAGAATGGCACTACATGGTCTTCAGTAAATACAAGAATTGTTACTGACATAAGAGGCGTGACAGGAACAAGTATTAACGATGTTCATATCTGTGGCGGCGGCGGTTTCATCAGAAATAATAAAAGTAACGATACACGATTCTATACATTCGAAGCAAATCCCATGGTTGCAAATTTAGTAGATATATTTTATTACGACACGAATTTAGGTTTTGCAGTAAGCAGCCTTAACGATGCAATTATTAAAACAACAAATGGTGGTGAACTGTGGTCATTGACTGCAGGAGCAGCCATGACATATCAGTGGCAGTCAAAGCTAAGCGCAGGCAGCGGTATCGGGAATAATTTGTGTCCGCATCCGTTTAACAGAGATGCAATGTATGTTGTTTACGGAAGCACAGTTTATATCAGCAGGAACAGGGGTGAGAACTGGTCTTCTATTGCTTCAATCACAGGCGGTGGTAGCGCTCATTCATTTTATGTAAGCCCGCTCGATACAAATGTCATGATGGTCGCAATCACAGGAAGTCCGGATAAAATTATGCGTTCATCAAATTACGGACAAACTTGGACAACCATCATTTCCAGAAATTTCAGCAACTACGGACAGCCGCTCGAAATGGACCAGAATAATCCAAGTACATATTACTTCGCACCGGACAACGGCGGTTTCTATAGATCAACCGATAACGGATTAACTTTCACGGAGATCAGCAATAACTTTCCTTTTAGAAGTCCTTGTGATCTTCTTGTAATGTGGGACAGTTCGAATGTAGTTTTTGTTGGTGACGGGGTTACAGGAAGCGGTCAGGCAAAGATTTTCAAATCTGTCAATGGCGGAGTAAACTGGACAGATGTTATGACTGTCAGCACAAGTGAGACACCATCAATGTGCAACGGAGTATTTGAGCAGGCGAATGTTTATGCAACAGAATGGTCAGGTTCAAATTGGTATGAAAGTGAAGACTACGGAAGTACATGGCATGTTGATTTTAACACCGGTTTCAGTGGGTGGGCATCTGGAGTTTGCTTTGAAGATCCGAATGTAATTCTAATTGGAAATTACGGCTCACAATCCGCGTTTACATTTAACGGACAGGATTACACAAACATTAGCGGACTCAGTGGTGCCGGAGCGGGTTTAATGATATTTGAAAAAAATATGATCATCAACATGCAGACAAGTGGTCTCTGGAAGCTGAAGGTAAATTACAGTGTGCTTACTTCCGTCAACGAGAATGTTTACACTACTCAGATTCCCAACGATTTTAATTTATATCAAAACTATCCGAATCCTTTTAATCCGACCACAAATATTAAATTCGATCTTCCAAGAGCAGGGAATATTTCTCTGAAAGTTTATAATGAACTTGGTAAAGAAGTTGAAACTTTAGCTGACGGTTTCAGAAGTGCAGGAAGTTATGAAATTAATTTCAATGCATCAGCATTATCTTCAGGAATTTATTTTTATAAGCTGACGACAAATAACGCTTCAATTGCAAGGAAGATGCTTCTCGTTAAATAGTAAGTATTAAGTTAAGTGATAAGTAATACGAATTCAGGGGTTGAAAATTTTTTCAACCCCTGTTTTTTTGAAAAGAATAAAAATTCAAGATGACTGAAACCTAAATACCCATCAATCCAACCTCTCGGAACAAATATTTATTATTATATTTCTGCAAACTCAAACAGCGGGAGAACAATTACAAAACCCTTGACAGCTGCCCTGGGGTTATTATCAATTTACAATAGACAATCCTACGTAATTAATAATTTTGGCCAGGAATATAGCTTTGAGCTGAGCCAGAATTTCCCTAATCCATTTAATCCAAGTACAACTGTTTCGTTTGAAATACCAACTATGGGTGTAGTTTCTGTAAAGGTTTATGATGTATCGGGAAAAGAAGTTGCTATACTTTTGAACGAAAAGAAACACGCCGGTCGATATGAAATAAATTTTAATGCTTCAAATCTATCATCAGGAATATATTTCTATAGATTGGAATTCGATGGTAACGTTAGGTTTAAGAAAATGACACTCTTAAAATAGTACTTAAAATTTTTAAAGTTCAATTAATAAGTATTGGCTTTACATTTATCGACTCAAGAATGAATTGAAAAACCTACCCAAATCCTGCCCGCCGAGCATAGCTATGAAATTCTTTTAAATAAAAAAACCCTTTAAGTTCTTATACTTAAAGGGCTTACTTTTTGCGGAATCGACGAGACTCGAACTCGCGACCTCCTGAGTGACAGTCAGGCGTTCT
>DAORRV010000084.1:0-15636 GCA_035443185.1 Ignavibacteria bacterium
GATGCTCAGTCCAATAAGATATCCCTGCTTAGAATCACATATAAATTTTTTATAAAGAGCGTATTTTCATACTTTTGAGGCAGTCTCTTTTAAGGGGGAATTACTTTTAAATTATTCTGAATCGTACTTTTTGAAATTTATACTTCAGTTCTAAAAAATTGATTAAAAATTTTCTTACCATTTTGCGATTAATTTACATTGTAAAGAATTAATTCGTAAATCGTAATAAATTAATTCGTAATTCGTAATTCGTAATTCGTAATTCGTAATTGCTCTTAAGGCGTTACTGCAATTACAAAATTCGCTGCATTATTATCTGCATAAATTGCATCAGACAGATCAACTAATCCGTCACCGTTTACATCGGATTGTAAATATCCCGATCCAAAATTGAATGCATCATTATCAATTAAAGTCCCGTCAGCAAGATCAACAGTTCCGTCCTGATCTACATCGCCGCTGTAAATACAATACTTTACACCTTTTAAGATCATGTTACTTCCGAATGCTTGAGTCTGTGTAGTTGTAAAATCATAATTGAATGCAACTCCTCTTGTATAAGACTCACCACCGGCTTTACTCCATGTTTCTAATGAATTTCTGTGCTTTAGCTGTAAGAAATATGTGCCTGTATAAGTATTTAAAAAAGTTATCTGAGCTGTAAAAGAAACTGAATCTAAAATTGCTTTTCCCGAATCGATAATTGAATATGGAGCAAAATTATTTCTGAGATAAACTCTTACGGTATCATTTTTATTGAGCTCACCTGAGCCTGTATTCAGATATGCTTCCTGAATAAATTTTATATTGGAAACTGCTGCAGAAGAATTTTTAATATAATTGTATGCCCTGTTCACATTCACTAAACCTTTTCCATATATATTATCTTCACCTGCTGCACCAAGATCAGTTGCTGTAGTAAATAATACTGACTTTAATTGTTTTCCGGTCATACCCGGAAAAGCCTGTTTCAAAAGTGCAATACAGCCGGCTACATGTGGGGCAGCCATTGAAGTTCCGCTGATCGAAGCATAACCGGTACCTGACCATGTGGATCTTATTGAAGTTCCGGGGGCGCAAACCTCAGGTTTAATAAGAAGTGTTCCCGATCCGCCGCACAGAGATGGACCTCTGCTTGAAGAATTGCTGATGACCAGTGTATTTCCGTTTACATTTCCCACACAAAAAACTTCAACTGAATCCATGTTGATATTTTTTGGAGGTGTAATAGTAGAAGCATTTGGTCCGGAATTTCCTGCTGAAAAAATTACTGCTATACCAGCTGCTTCGACTGCTGGAAGTACAGTTCTGTAAATTGAAGAAGTACATTCATTACTTGCACTTGGATCTCTCCACGAACAACTGATCACATCAGGCATGTCCAATGTAAGAGAATTTGTATCGGGATCCATCGCCCACTGATAAGCGGCAATATTCATTGAAGGATTAGAGGAACCAGGGCAGTCTGTAATTCCTGCTGCCATCCATCTTGCATCAGGAGCTACTCCGACTGTATCGCCACTTACAGAATTTCTTCCGCACATAATTCCCATAGTATGAGTTCCATGATAAGTACCGCCGGTTGCACAGTCAAAAGGCGATGTACTGAATGGTGAGATCGGATCAAACCATGAATGATACCATTGTCTTCCGTTATTTCCCCACCATCTTGAAGAAAGCGCCGGATGTGTTCCGTTGACACCGCCGTCAATGTTCATCACTGTCCTTCCCAAACCCGTTATCCCAATCTTCCATAATGAATCTGCTTTTACAACTCTTAGTCCTGTCTCTATGGATTCTGTATTATTCGGAGCAGGTCTTTCATCATAAGGTCTGTCAATGTCAAGCTCTGCATCAAGATCCATTATATCAATATCATTTCTCTTTGTTAATTTATCGATCACGTCAGGTGTAGCTTCGATAAATACCATATTAGTGATCCAGTAGCTGATCATTCTTTTTATCTTACCGGTACTTTTTTCTGAATTCAAATACGAGATCAAAGGACCCTGTGTATTTGCTGCCTTTTTGCGTAAAGTGTTTATTACTGTTTCAGCTCTGAATTCGATTGATACATTTTTTTCATAAAGTTCTTTATCAAGCATTTCAATATCAATTCTGTCCTTTAGTAAAATAAGAACACCTGTAAATTCCACAGGATTTAATGACTTAATTTTAACAGCAAGTCTGTCTGAGATCAGGACGTTTTGAGCAACTGAAGTTTCTATAGTTATAGTTAAAAAGATTACAGCTAATATGAAAGTTTTCATTTAGATAATTGTTGATTTTATAAAATTTTTTAATGAAAGAATATATTGCTTTAGATAATTATATTCAAAGTAATATTGAGATTAGAAGGAAATATTGATTTTTTCTTAATCCAATTTTATTTATAAACGCTCAAAAAATTTACAAAAAAAACAGACAGGAAAATTTAATTTCCTGTCTGTGAAAAATTCTTAATTACTAAGTATTAATTTTTAAGTGCTCTATTATGGTGTGATCTTAGATACAAAATTAAACCCATTATTATCCGCAAACACAGCGTCTGCCACATCGACTATTAAGTCACCGTTATTATCCGTTAATACATATCCCGAAACAAAATTAATTGCATCGTTGTCGATCAGACTTCCGTCGGACAGATCTACTGTTCCGTCCTGATTTATATCGGAACTGTAAATTGCATAAGCATTCGGACCATTATCCACCTGTATTAAATTATTTCCATAAGCCTGAGATGGATTACCCGCAATACTTGTGCTTACATCATTTCCTACAAATGTGATCGTATTAGCACTCCATGTTTCAATGGAATTTCTGTGTCTTACTACAAAATAATAAGCGGTAGCTTGCAGAGCCTGACCGAAATTAAAACTTCCGATTCCGTTCGAACCTGATAATGCAGCTGCAGTGTCAGCAGGAGCATATGGTGAGAATGAATGCCTGAGTAATACTTTAGAAGTATCCGGCACCATCATGTTTGCAGTACTGGAATATCTTGCTTGAATGTATGCTTTTAAATTCAGTTCCAATGGTTCAGAAGAAGAGATCCTCACAGTAGAAAAACTACCAGCAAGAGCACCGAAAGTAGCAGTATCTGTAGATTTATAACACGCACTGAAATCTGTACCGTATCCTGTGGCCGGAAAATTATTTGCATCAACAGAAAGAGTTGTGCCCGTAAATCCTTTATGCCTAATTTCTATCAGTAAATTTCCGCCATTATAAATATACGGTGAATTAAAAATTATTTCGGGTCCGGTTGCATTTGGAGAATTTCCATATGAATAAGAACCGGCCGGAATTACAAGAGGTCCCGATCTGACAAGTCTCTGCTGACCTGTAATATTATTTGCAAAATACGCCAGACTTCTGTTTACCGGATCCACACTTCCGCTGAGATAGATCCTGTAATCTGAAAAAGTAACATCTGAAGCCGGCCAGCTGGAACTTGTTCCGATATATGCTCTCATTGAGATAGCTGTTAATTTTTTACCAATAAATTCAGTCAGTTGATTTGAATGAATCAATAACTGATAAGTTTTAGGATCGAATGATAATGCACCTAAAAATTGACTATCGCCAACAGTAAATTCTTTGTCATTAGGCACTACTTCAGCTGTAAAAAGTTTGACAATTGAAAAATTTCCTGAAGCTGCATTATAAGTCGCTGTATCAGAAGATTTCCAGCAAGCACTATAAGTTAAATTATAACCGCCCGTGAAAGATGAAAGAGCATCAACAGACTGTGTAGTGCCGGTAAATCCCGACTGTC
The DNA here is from genome assembly GCA_035443185.1 of Ignavibacteria bacterium. Taxonomy (GTDB): domain Bacteria; phylum Bacteroidota; class Ignavibacteria; order Tepidaquicellales; family Tepidaquicellaceae; genus UBA2330. The sequence continues at coordinate 3,779 of DAORRV010000084.1, forward strand.
GAATTTCAATCAGTAAGTTCCCCCCTGTATAAAGATATGGAACATCAAATATAATTTCAGGTCCGTATGAATTAGGAGAACTTCCTGAAGGATATGAACCAGCAGGAATAAACAGAGATCCTGATCTTACCTGTGTCTGCATTCCTATAACATTGTCACTAAAGAATGCAAGACTTCTGTTAGCCGGGGTCACACTTCCACTTAATAAGATTTTGTAATTAGAAAAAGTAACATTTGAAGCCGGCCAGTTTGAACCTGCACTTGCGGGTAATCTCCAGGCTAAAGAGGTTATTTTTTTTCCGAGATAATCTGTTAAAAGATTTGAATGAATTATTAGCTGGTAAGTTCTTGATGTGTTTGCAAGCGGACCTATAAAACTTAGATCGCCAATGGCAGATTTATATGCGAGCGGAATTACATTTGTTGCTTTGGCTTCTTTGCTATTAAAAAATACATTTGAAACAGAAACTAAAAAAATTAAAAGTGTGATCAGTGTTTTCATTTTATATCCGGGTAATTTTAATAATTAAATATTTATAATTTTATAAAGTGTTTAGATAATAAACCATTTTGAATAAATAATAAATGCAAAGTTGTATTTATAATCAGACACCTATTCTATTGAAATTTTCAGGAATTGGAATTGATATAATAGATAATTAATATTTATGCAGACTTTGAGGAATGTTTATTCTTATCTGTCAATATGACCATTAATTCTATAATGAATAAATTTATTGTTTGTAGTTTTAAAATATTTTCCGTTTTAAATATTCATTAAATTTTCGTATTCCTCTGAAACTTTCCGAATAATACCTTAAAGTATTTATATTTTAGTAATAATTACCCTTAATTTGTTAGGATTTTGTTAGGATTGAAATTAAATTTATATACATAATTTTAAAGCAAAAATATAAAAGAAAGGAGATAAAATTCAATAACTTACATTGAAAAAAATATTTTTTTATTTTTTTAAGGAAGGAAAATAAAAAAATATGAAAGTGATTTATTTAAATCTTCCTGATTAAATTAACTAATTTCAACAATAACCCAAAAAAACAAAAATGAAAAAAATCAATTTGATTTTCAGCTTTATTTTTCTGTTCTGCTTTGCTTTGGAATCAAATTCACAAAATGTGAATGTTAATCCGGGCGCCGGAAGCTATCCAACTTTAAAAGATGCATTTGATGCTATTAATGCAGGCACACATACTGGTGCAGTTACAATTGACATTGTAGGAAATACAACCGAAACAGCAACAGCTGTCTTAAACTCAAGCGGTACTGGTCTAGCCAGTTATACTTCGATTTTGATGACTCCATCGGGAGCTCCAAGGATCATTGAAGGAACATTATCCGGCGCTACTACCGGTTCTATAATAAGATTTGCCGGCGCTGATAATGTAACTATAGACGGAAGAATTGCCGGTACAGGAAGAAATCTTACTGTAAGAAATAATAATAGTACTACAACTACCTCAGCTGCAATTTTTCTTTCTACTGTAATTCCTTCTGCAGGTGATACGAACGGATGCACTCGCAATATCATCCGAAATTTAGAAATTTCATGTAACTCGCCGCAAAACCTATTAACTACTCTCGCTTTAACTATGGGAATTACCAGTGGTTTAGCAACAACTGGACTCGGATCAGCAGCCAGAAACAATGACGATAACCAATATCTTGATAACAATATTGTAAAAGTCAGATATGGTATATTTCTTGGTGGAGGAGTTGCTAATAATTTAAACGATAATAATGTAATTGCCGGTAATACAATTGGTCCAGCTGCATTTGGTGCTGATCAAATTGGTAAAGCCGGGATATATGTAAACGGACAGAATAACTGTCGGATATCTTGTAATTTTATTCAAAATGTAGGAAGAGATGATAATGTTCTCGGACTTACGAACGGTGCAGACAGATGCGGTATTGGACTTGGTCAGGAAAACTGGTCAACTTCCACTAATACTACACTTGCAGGTACTAACAATGTGGTTAATGGAAATATAATTATGAATATTGTCGAAACCCGCCAATTTTCTTCTGCAGGTATTATTTGTGCATCTTCTGCACCAGTAAACGGTGGAGTCACCAATAATCTAATCAGTAATAATGTTATCTATACAGTAAAAGCAAACGGAACTTCACCTGATCAGGCAGTCGGTATTGGATATACAGGTGGTACTGCTACCATAAATGCAAATGGTGACAGAATTGTATATAATTCAATTTATATGACAGGTTTGATGGATCCGGCACCAGGAGATGTTTCAACGCAGAATTCAGTTGGTATAAAAATCCATGGTTTAGCTGCTTCCAGTAATCTTACTGTAATGAACAACTCTATTTATTCAGATGTAACTTCAACTAATCCGGCTTTATTACATTACTGTATCTCTGCACCATCCTCCACATACAACTGGGGAACAGGCGGATGCAATAATAATGATTATTATTTCGTAACTCCAACTGTTCAAATGAGAACAGGCGGACTTGGAACTACAACTCCCTTTGCAAGTTCGTACGCAACACTAGCTCTCTGGCAGCCGGTATTTACTGTACCGGGAGCTCAGGACGGTGCTTCTATACAGGCTGATCCTTTATACACTCTACTTCCAACACCATATCCATTAATTCCAATGGCATTATCACCTTTATTTACAGCTGCAGCTCCGATTCCCGGAGTAAATTTTGACATTTATGAATGTTCAGATCCACTTTCAGTTAGAGGTGCTACTCCTACTATAGGTGCATGGGAATATTCTGAAACATTACTTCCTGTAGAACTGTCTTCTTTCATTTCTAATGTTACAGGAACAGATGTCACTCTTAACTGGACTACTGCTTCCGAGTTAAACAATTCAGGATTTGATATTGAAAGAAAGAATGCTGAGTCCGGAAATTGGAGTAAGGTTGGAAATGTAACAGGAAACGGAACCGTTAGCACTCCTCAGAATTATTCATTCACAGACAGAGGTTTGACTACTGGTAAATACAATTACAGATTGAAGCAGATAGATTTCAATGGTAATTTCGAATACTTCAATTTAAGTAACGAAGTTGGAATTGGTATTCCTGAAAATTATTCATTATCACAAAACTATCCAAATCCGTTTAATCCTTCTACTAAGATCAGCTATGAATTGCCAATGGACGGAATGGTAAGTCTGAGATTGTTTGATATGGCAGGAAGAGAAGTTGCATCAATAGTAAATGAAGTTCAGAATGCAGGATATTACACAGTTAATTTCAATGCATCTTCATTATCAAGCGGAGTTTACTTCTATACAATTTCTTCAAATAACTTTATAGCTACTAAAAAGCTGATGCTCGTGAAATAACGATCGGCTGTTTTACAGTTTTAATTTAAAACAAAAGATTCCATTTCTTAATTGAAGTGGAATCTTTTATTTTGGGGATTAATGATTCGAGCCGTTATATGTCTTAGTTAGCGAATTTAGCGTGACCAACAACACCAACTTCCGCTAAAAAACTTTCTCAGGCATATACTCAATCTTTTGGAAAGATGAACAGATTTATTTTGGTTCTATATGATTTATAGTGTAAAATTGTGTTAAGAAATATTTACTTTGCAAAAAAATGATCAGCAAAGAAATATTTCAAATAGCAAGACAACACCCACAAACACTAGTCATTCCCGCGGTTGCGGGAATCTCAACTGAAACCTGACATTTTTTCCAAACTTAACCAAATAAATCCCTTTGTCTATTTCGACAGTAAGTACCAAATTTCCTTAGCTTCTAATTAAATTAGATTCCAGAATTCGCGGGAATGACAATATTTGGATTATTCGGGAAAGAAAGAATCTGTGAATAAAATATTTTTCTAAATGTTTTTCATTGAATTCATAAAGCACCTCTATTTTATATATTGGGTAATATTTTTTGAAAATTATCGTACCTTAAAAAAAAGAGATCCCATCTTTTATATAAATGAGATCTCCAGAATATTTTCTATTTCTGTTATTGTTTCTCTTTTATTTTATCAGAGTCATTTTTTTGGTAGCGAAAAAATCATTCACACTGATTTTGTAAAAGTAAATACCGCTGGATAAATTTGAACCGTTGAATTGTATATTGTAATGTCCAGCACTTTTGACTTCATTAATTAATACTGCAATTTCTCTTCCGGAAATATCGTACAAAGTGATATTTACATTTCCATTCTCAGGGATCTGAAAATCAATCTTTGTAGAAGGGTTAAACGGATTCGGATAATTTTGTGAAAGATTATAATTATCCGGAATGATGCCGTATATCTGATGAATACCTGTGGTTTGTGAATATTTTATTGTGACAAAAGACTGCACATTTCCTACAGGGTAAGTCCTTCCGGTTACAAATAAATCTCCTGAATTATTTAAAGCAAGATCCAAACCTGTGTCCGGATTATTCCCCGGACTAGTGTAACTTGTATTCCATATCAGCGCTCCGGAAGGATTATACTTAATAGTGGAGACATCTTCCCATGAGCCTGTAAGCTGGCTTTGACCGGTAATATAGATATTTCCAGTACTGTCGAGTATCATATTGAAAGGTCTGTCAGCTCCGTTATTTCCGTTGTACATTCTGAGCCAAATCAAATCTCCGGCAGAATTATATTTTAATGTTGTAAAGTCATCAGGTCTGGTAGATGTATGACTCGGTCCTGAAACATAAATATTATTCTCATCAAATACTCTGATTGTTAAACCTTCTTCCACACCGTCATGAAATCTGTTTACCCATTGTCTTACGCCCAATGAATCATACTTTATAGTAATAATATCCTTACCTGTTGTAGACGAATCACTGGATCCTGTGATATATACATTACCAAGATTATCGGCTTCAACAGAATTTCCAACGTCCGAACCAAAATCAGGACAATAATAAATTGCATCCCATTTCTGCACACCATTTGAATCGTACTTCACAGTTCCTATTCCATTAAATGGTCCTACATACACTCTTCCGGTAAGATAAACATTTCCTGAATTATCTATATTCAATCCGATTGCCTCATCAGGTAATGAACCGGGAGATGAATATTTTCGGGACCACAATTCGGTACCGGCAGAATTATATTTTATGACAAGATAATTTGAAAAAGATACATCTCCCCATCTTCCGGATACATAAATATTATTGTGTTCGTCCGAAATAATTTTTGTACACATTGCATTTGGAAATATTCTTACCCACAGCGAATCCCCGGCGGGATTGTATTTTATTGTAGTCACAGAGGTCGCTGCATTTACTGATCCAGTTACATATATATTACCTTCAGTATCAACTGTAATATCACTTGCATAATCAGAAGTACTGGATGAACCGTTGTAAGTCCTTACCCATTCCTGAGCTCCCACTGCATTGTATTTAATAGTCGCATAATCAATTTGCTGAGTTCCGTTGACAACGCTTCCGGTCACATACGAATTACCTGAATTATCTGTAGCAATTCCATATGAAACATCACCGCTCGAACTCCCTGTAAGGTTATAGGTTTTTGCCCACTGTTCCGTCACCTGTGCATTTACATTTAAATACATAATCGTCAGTATCATTAAGTAAGTGATTTTAATTCTTTTTGTCATTTTTATATAAATAAATTATTGATTCAAATTTTTTCTATACAAAATTCGTTAAAAAATACTGGTTCCGCAAAGAAAGTTTATGGCGTTTTTCACCTTAATGAAAATTAAAAATTAGGAATTAGGATTTAAGAATTTTCAAAGCCTGCCTTACTTTATTCTCTGGAAATTTCTAAAACATAATAAAAGATCGTAGCCGCATCCTTTAGGTTGCGATCTTAATATCTCAGATTTCGGACTGTTGTAGATCTAAGTTAACACTGCGAGCGTTACAAAACCTACACTTCTGCTAAAAAACTTTCACAGGCTGTTGATGGCTCAGAAATACCATGTTAGATTTATAAACTTTTTTATGACAAAAACAACGGCTCAATGGAAACAGGCAAAATCCAAAATATAAAATTTAATATTTAATATTTAATATTTAATATATAAAATTGATCTATGTACCAAATTCTAAATTGTTACTTTTTTCTGAATTAAGTAAATTGCATTCAACCAAAAAATCGTTCTCAATTCTCACCTTATATATATTAAATTATAATATTATAACAACAGAGTTAAAGAAATTTTTAAAAATAAATCAACAGATTAAATTATGTGCGGTATAGTATGTGTATTTGGAAATAATAATAATGGTGTAACAGATCTCAGACAGAATGTGCTCGAGATGTCAAAAAAAGTCCGTCACCGGGGTCCGGACTGGTCTGGAGTTTACAGCGGCGGAAATGTTATCTTTGCACACGAGCGACTGGCAATTGTAGACCCGGCTTCAGGAAGACAGCCGCTTTACAGTGATGATAAAAAATTAATTCTCGCAGCAAACGGTGAAATTTATAATCATAAAGATCTCAGGATAGAAACTCCTGATTATAATTTTCTTACTGAATCTGACTGTGAAATAATTCTCGCGCTTTTTAAAAAGAAAGGAATAGATTTTCTCGATGACCTGAATGGAATATTTGCATTTGCATTATATGATGAGGAAAATGACTGTTACTTCATCGCACGAGATCACATGGGAATTATACCTTTATATATGGGATGGGATAAGGACGGAAATTTTTATGTGGGATCTGAACTCAAAGCTCTCGAAGGTTACTGTAATAAAATTCAGGAATTTTTGCCGGGTCATTATATTTACAGTAAAGAAGGTCAGGAAATGAAAAGATGGTATAAGCGTGACTGGTCAGAATTTGAAAATGTAAAAGACAATGTTTCAGATATTGATAAATTACGTGACGGACTTGAACAGGCAGTTCACAGACAACTTATGTCGGATGTTCCTTACGGAGTTTTACTTTCAGGTGGATTAGACTCATCGATAATTTCTGCAGTTACAAAAAAGTTTTCGGCAAAGAGAGTTGAGTCAGATGATACAATGCAGGCGTGGTATCCGCAGCTTCATTCATTTGCGGTCGGACTTAAGGGTTCACCTGATCTTGCCGCTGCACAGAAAGTTGCAGATCATATTGGTTCTGTACATCATGAAATTTATTTCACAATTCAGGAAGGTCTCGATGCTATCAGCGATGTGATCTATCATCTGGAAACTTACGACGTTACTACCATTCGCGCTTCCACTCCGATGTATCTGCTTGCGAGAGTTATAAAATCGATGGGAATAAAAATGGTTCTCTCAGGAGAAGGTGCTGATGAAATTTTCGGCGGATATCTTTATTTTCATAAAGCTCCGAATGCTCAGGCATTTCATGAAGAGACTATCCGTAAACTCGGAAAGCTTCATCTCTATGATTGTCTCCGTGCAAACAAATCTCTTGCTGCATGGGGAATTGAAGGGCGTGTTCCTTTTCTTGACAAAGAGTTTCTCGATATTTCCATGAGACTAAATCCAAAAGATAAAATGGCGGGAGAAGATAAAGAGACAGGAAAAGTTAAGATGGAAAAATGGATCTTGCGAAAAGCTTTTGAAGATTATTTACCTGAAAATATTTTATGGAGACAAAAGGAGCAGTTCTCAGACGGTGTCGGCTATAGCTGGATTGATACTTTAAAAGAGGTTGCTGAAAAAGAAGTCACAGATGAAATGCTTGCAAATGCAAAGTTCATGTTTCCTGTAAATCCTCCGATGTCAAAGGAAGAATACAGATATAGAACAATTTTCAGCAGTCATTATCCTTCAGACTCCGCTGCTAAATGTGTTCCATCCGTGAAGTCAGTTGCATGCAGTACTCCGGAGGCACTGGCATGGGATGCATCTTTTCAGAATGCGAATGATCCGTCGGGAAGGGCAGTGAAGTCGGTGCATGTAGAAGCGTACAAATAATTTTAAATATTAAATTTTAAATATTAAATATTAAATAAAGTAGCCGCTGCGTTTAGGTTGCGAACTCTATATTTAAAAAGTAAAGCCGCTGAGATCTTTCCTAGCGGCTTTTGTAACTTGAATACTAATTTATGTTTCTAAAAGTTTGACATATGTTTTGTACAGAATTCATTATAATTGGTATTCAAACTTTTTGGGAACTTCAAAATCGGCAAGACATTGGCTCAGAATAAAAAAAGAGATATTTATAATAAATCGTCTGCTGATCTTTTTTCAACAGACGATTTATAAAAAATATTTTATTAAAATATTAAAAATTTCAAATCAAAATTTACAAAGGTAAATTTAAATCAGATTATGGAATAATTTTCCCTACAAAATTAAACGCATTATTATCAGCAAACACAGCATCTGCCACATCTATTACCAGATCTCCGTTAATATCTGTCACAAGGTATCCTGTTGCAAAAATGGCCGCATCATTATCTATCAGACTGACATCTGAAAGATCTACTGTACCATCCTGAGTTACATCACCGCTGTATGTTGCATATCTTAACGGAGACAGATCGACTTGTATGACATTGCTGCCAAAAGCATTAGCAGGATTTGTTGACATGTTATAACTTAAACTACCGGCGGTAAAACTATTTGCAGTCGCACTCCATGTTTCAATAGAATTTCTGTGCCTCAGATCTATATAATAATTAACACCGTCTAAAGCTTCATTAAAATTGAATACTCCTAAACCTGCTGAATTGATAACTGATACTGAAGAGTCAGCTATTGCATATGGAGAGGCAGAATTATGAAGATATACTTTTGCAGTATCACTTATCATAAGATCTGTCGAGCTGTTATATAGACCTTCTATGAAAGATGAAAGTGAAAGATTTAAATTTGTAGGTTGAGTGGAGATCTTTACTATTGCAAAATTTCCCTGAGTAGCATTGACTGTAGCTGTATCAGTAGCTTTCCAGCAGGCACTGAAATCTGTTCCATATGCCGGTGTAGAAGATGCCAGAAGTGCATCCTGAGATCTGGAAGTTCCGGCAAATCCGGATTGTCGGATCTCGATTAATAAATTTCCTCCGGTATATAAATAAGGATTGTCAAAAACTATCTCCGGTCCGAATGCATTAGGTGAACTTCCAAAAGAATATGAACCTGCCGGAAAAAGTATTGATCCTCCTCTTACCTGTACCTGCGGACCTACGACATTGTCTGCAAAAAATGCCAGACTTCTGTTTGCAGGATCCACACTGCCGCTTAGAAGTATCCTGTAACTGGATATAGAAACATCGGAAACCGGCCAGCTTGAAGATGCATTACCCGGATTTCTCCATGATATAGCCGTAAGATTTTTTCCGATAAAATCAGTTAGCTGACTTGAATGGATCAATAGCTGATAAGTCCTGGCAGAATTTGATAATGGTGAGGTAAATGTACCATTTCCAGCTGTATTTTTGTAAGCCGGCGGAACTACTTCTGTTGCTGTTACATTTGTCTGAAAATTTATCAGAGTAAAGCTGAATACAAAAAAGAAAAATAGAATAAAAACATGTTTCATTGAAGCCTCCTTGGTTTAAATTGTTTTTTAATAAATATTCAATATATTTTATGTTGGAAATATTGAACTTTGATTTTTACTGAAGATCAAATTGATGGTCTTCACTTTAAAACAATTATTGATTTCGGATCATACAAATCTTTTATCTAAAGAAATTAGAGTTAGTGTCTTGTTGTGTTAAAAATTATTTTATTTAATCAGATTGAACTTATAATAATATTTTGTAAATTTAAATACATTTATCAGTTCAATTAGAAATAATCTCCATATCTATACTAAAACGCATATATAGTTTCTAAAAAGAATTAAAATATTATCCTTCACTATATTAAGAATAACAAATAAAAGGGTATAAATATATTATTTTAAATTGATTGATAATAATTTAATTTGAATCATTTTAAATTACTGAATGTCACACGAAATTATTCTATGGATAGGATTTAACGTTTTTATATTGCTGATGCTGGCGCTTGACCTGGGTGTCTTTCAGAAAAAAACCCATGTTGTCACTGTCAGAGAAGCATTGATCTGGAGCGTTGTCTGGATTTTATTGGCAATGATATTTAATGCTTACATTTATTATGATATGGGTGAAATTAAAGCAGTAGAATTTTTTACCGGCTATCTGCTTGAACGAGCATTAAGCATTGATAATATTTTTGTGTTTGTACTTTTGTTTTCATATTTCAAAGTTCCCGCAGAATTTCAACACAAGGTATTATTCTGGGGAGTACTCGGTGCTTTGATCTTAAGGGCTGCATTAATATTTCTGGGAGTAGTGCTCATTCATAAATTCGCATGGATCCTTTATTTATTCGGTGCTTTTCTTTTATTTACAGGATTCAGAATGGCGATGCATAGTGATGATGATATTGACCCGGAGAAAAACATTGTCATCCGGCTTTACAAGAAATTTTTTCCTGTAACAAAAGAATATCACGGCGGAGATTTTTTTGTAAGGAATGAAGGGAAATTATTCGCTACACCATTATTTGTTGTATTGATCGCAACAGAGTTCACAGACCTTGTTTTCGCTTTCGATTCGATCCCTGCAATTTTTTCTGTAACTGATGATGCTTTCATTATTTATACTTCAAATATTTTTGCAATTTTAGGACTGAGGGCAATGTATTTTGCACTGGCTGGTATTATAGATAAATTCCATTATTTAAAAATAGGACTTTCTATGATATTGATCTTTATAGGTTTTAAAATGGTGATTGTCGATTTATTCAAAATCCCTATTGGATATTCCTTAGGTGTGATAGCATTGATATTAATTTTATCGGTTGTTTTATCAATCTTTAAAACTAAACCAGATAAAACAATTTAACTCATGTGTAACATTTTTATATAAAAAAATACAGACTGCAGGAATTTTTTAATTAAACCCACAGCCTGTGAAGAATTAAAAATTAATAGTTAAGAATTAAAAATAAACAATTAATTTTGAATGTTATTCATTGAACATTGAACATTGAACATTAATTACGGAGTAATTTTACCAACAAAATTTAATCCATTATTATCAGCAAATACTGCATCGGCCAGATCTACAATGCTATCACCGTTTGCATCAGTAGGTACGTAACCGGTTACAAAATTTGCAGCACCATTGTCTATCAGACTGCCGTCTGTCAGATCCACAGTTCCGTCCTGATTTACATCAGCCGCATAGACACCATATCTTACCGGTGAAGCGTCCACCATTATCTGATTATTACCAAAAGCTTTTGTTGCTGACGAAGTGAAATTATACTTCAGCGTATTTCCAACACTATAAGCTTCACCTCCTGACCTGCTCCAGGTCTCAATGGAATTCCTGTGCTTTGTCTGAATATAATATGTTCCGTTCACTGCATTTACAAAATTATATGCAGCAGAAAAAGTGACCGGATCCACTGTGGATTTTGCTGAATCTACAATATTGTAAGGCGAATTCGTATTTCTGAAATAAGCTCTTACAGTATCTTTCATATTTAAAGTGTTGCTGACAGGATTATAAAATCCTTCCATTACAAAATTCAATACCATCGACACAGAGCTGGTATCAGCAGACCATCTTGAGAATGAATTTATTTTACTGACAGAAATACTATTTGCACCCGGATTCGGAGTTCCACCTGCAAGTATCCAGGAAGATCCTGTATTTGTCGAATAAAATAATTTCAATGATGCTTCAGGTTTTCCATTTAATTCAGAATCATCATACTTAAATGTCATGCTTGCATCCAGACCGTCATTTACAGTCGGCATAATATCAAAAAATCTTGCAATGCTTGTTCCTCCATTCAGTCCGCTCTGGACTGCATTACCTCTTCTTATTTCTGTACTTCCAAGATTTACTGCTGTAGTCAGAACTGCACCCATACCACCGACATTTAAAGCTGAAGGAGCATTTA